>NZ_CAJHBE010000002.1:0-230988 GCF_904846555.1 Psychrobacter sp. DD43 | reverse complement strand
TGTTCTTTAACAATGATAAGACTGTATTTCGACAGTTAGTTAGCTTTTTAACCCCTAAACCTATGAAAATCGGGTGGGGATGATTTTTTTGTCGTGTGCAGAGATAATTCATAACAGATACAGAGAACTCCGATAAACATGCTCTGAATAGGCTTACCAGCTTTTCACCGATAGGTGGTGCCAAGTTGTTTAATTTTGACCTAGTAATCAGATAGCTTAGACATTCTCCTAGCTGGATCTGCTGACACCAGCTTTCAAATTGATTATGGGCGACTAAAGCATTGATATTCTTTCTAGATTTAGCACTCACCATTATCTCAGTTATGTCGTCAGTGTTATAAGCGAATTCAAAAGTCGCCTGATGATAATCAATTTCTAATTCTTGTTCCTCATTAATATTGATATATTCATAGCTCTCCTCAGGAGCCAATAAAAGTAGGTTTAGCTTGAAAAGATGATTGAGTATTTTCTGGTCTAGTCCAGAGAATGGTGATAAAGGTAATGACAGATTATCACGGAGAGAGATAGTGGTTTTTAAATTTTCTGTACCCAGGCTCTCTATAGTTGCTGCAAACAAAAGCTTATCTACATCATTGAGCGCAGTTATTGACGGGACGCCATTTAGTTGAGTGTTACGGTAGTTATTAATATATTCGAGAGCCGTTTGTCTTTGCTCTTCTTCTAGATGCTGCTCTAGAAGCGCCTTTATCTTGCTTTTCTTAAGTATTTCCCAGCATACATCACATCGCCAACTATCTAAATTTAATTGGATAAGCTGTGTACGAGTATGGCAAGTCTTAGTTGACCCACAACCGATGCACTGGCAATCGAGTACTACAAGCTGAGAATTTTCTTTAGCAATACTTGATATTTCTTTATGTCTAAATCCAAATTCTTGACCTATTTTCTTACAGGTATGAATAAACCCATTTCGTTTATCACTCTCCCGTAGCCAGTATTTCTCACAGATTAACTTATTTATATCTGTAATGTTTGGCTGATACTCTAATTTTGTTTTCATCTCCATCCTTTAATACCGACTATATCCCGTGGATATTATAGCCCACCACTGTGAGTATTGCTATTTTTAGCAGTGGTTAATGAAATGACAACAGATGAGCGTATGATAGCCTTTGGGAAGCGTGTTCGCGAAGCACGAAGAAGCAAAGGAATATCTCAAGAAAGACTGGCAGAGATGGCGGGTATTGATCGAAGCTATATGGGAAACATCGAGCGTGGTGAAAAAAATATTACGTTGAAAAAAGCGTATGAGATATGTGATGCGCTAGAGATTGAGATACAAGATTTAGTCTGAGGTTCTGACTAAATCTTGTGAAATTAGATACTCTCGGAAATAGGTTTTATTGTAGTTTATTAATAGATTAAAACCACAGAATACAGATTCCATTGAGAGGTAATCATCCCAACTATAAGATACTAATCAAATAGAATTAAGCTGCCTGATTTAGTTTCTGTATTGACGTAAAGCCGCCCTTGCTAGAAAGGATTACGAGGATCGCCGTAGCCGTCAGATGCAAGGCATTGCTGCTTAACTTAAATAAACAGACTCCGATATAGTCGGGGCGGTTCACTTACAAATCTTTAAAAATATTAATAAAGTCTTTTGATATATCCCAGCCTTCAATATAAACACCTATTTCATGATAAACCTCTAAAAAGTTGTCTTGGGCACTTGCAGACAGCCAGTTTAGGCTTGTTATCAACAAGTGGTTGTTATCCCATGCTAATACCTTGGCATGACTATTAGAATCATGTGCTCCTAACTGAAATGAGGGGTCTACAGATTTAAGATCTTTATACATTTTTTCAAATTCTACAGCATCGATATTACTCGATTTCTCAGTATAGTAATAATATTTATAGGCATTAGATACTCTTAGTGCATCAAAGATAGGCCTTATAGGTGTGGTGTTTATTAAATCACTTAAAATATAGATCTTATCTCTTGCTTGTTTTGCAAGATCGATATAACTATGATGTTGATTTTTCAAAACAAGTCTTAGCTCTAGTTTCTCACTATTAGGAATAACTAAGTCTTTCGCTACATCAGATATGCTGTTTGAGAAATCTCTAAGCTCTTTACGTACTTTACTATTAAAGCTACTTTTTCCACAACAAATAGTGGCTGCTATATCTAAGAAATTTCTGGAAAATCGGTTGTCATATATGACAATTGAAGCTTCAAACCTATTGAAATTTGAGTAGAAAAAATTACATGAGCTAACCATTACACAAACCCCTCTTTTTTCATGGTTAGTAATAATAAATTTTGCATGAGACTCAGTACGTCTAAATTCGTTATAATTTATGATATTAAATATATCTTCTTTATGACAAATCTCGTTAAATTGTCTAAGAGATTTTTCAACTAATTTATCCTCGCTATCAGACTTTTCGAAGTCTGGATCATTCTCATCGGGGTTAGTCTTTCCCCACAAAATATAGACCTGAACACCTCTCTTAAGAGCTTCCTTAATTTCTAAGAAATATTCAGTATACTGAAATTCCTTTAAAATACACCACATTCCTATAAAAGTAGAATGAATCACTAAGAAATCAGAAGATGACTTAATGAGTTCAATAAACTTTTCTTTAGTATCATTACCACCATATACAAAGTCTACATTGTTTCTACTAGTGGTAACTTTAATTTCATAATTCTTTTTATCTCTAACTATGGAACTATGCTCAATATCCTTAGTCTCTACCAGCTCTTTTGGAAGAGTACTTTTAATTTGTTTAATCAGCTTACTATTTAGCTTTTTAACTTTTTCATCATCTATTATTTGGCCTTCTGTATGCCCTTCTGTATATTGCATATCTAAAAACAAATATTTTAAGCTACTTAAAGTATAGATAACTTGATCATGTACTCTTTCTACTTTCTCATTCTCATTGGCTATAACATTATGCATTTTTTCATAATTAGGATAAATATTATTTTTATCAATAGGCAACGTAATTATAGTATTTTTTTGATTTTCATTTATATATCTTTCATTAGTCAATAAAGGTGAATTAAAATCGTTAATACTATAATAGTTATTGAAAAAGTCTACATACACTTCTCTTCTTATATCATAATTCTTTACATCGTAAGGAAGTTCATGCTCTTTTATGCTCCTAGAGTGTGCTTCTTTTCCAGTTGTCGTTATTCGAAATATAAAATTTTCTTTTGAAGTTACAATATCTATCCAGCCAACATTACACATTGGAAGTAGTATTTGAATGACAATTTGAGGTTCAAGATTAGAAAAATTACTAAGCTCCCTGGCTGTTAGCTCTCTCTCATTTATTTCTTTTAAAAAAATATAATCAATAACTGACCAACCAATTTTTCTAGTAATACTAAATTTGTAATCATTACTAAAAAATGGGACAGCAACAATATACTTTACAGTTTTTTTCTTCATTAGATTTCCAAAAATGATTTTGACTGTACAAAATTTATATTCTTAAATGATTTTTCTTCAATATTTATAGAGTTATTATTCATCAGCTCAAAATCATCTTCAAACATCCCAACAAAATTATCTAGAAAATCTTTATCTACTTCCTTTAAGTAACCTTTACCACTAATTTGTGCATCGGTTTCAATCTTATGCCACTTTTGAAATAAACCAAAACATCCAATAATTATCATTTTATGTTTAGCTCTGCTTAATAGAACATTCATTCTTCGCATATCCGTTAAGAACCCAAGTGCAGTAGTTATAGGTTGATAACTATTATGTCTTACTAAGCTAATAATTATTAAATCCGCTTCATCCCCTTGAAAAGAATCTACTGTTTTCGCTAGTTCTTGATTCTCAAGACTTTCTATAAAGGAATTATTGACTTCTCTCTTCTCAAGTGATTTATTAACCATATTTACTTGGTTTGTATATGGACTCAAAACTCTAATGGAATATTTCTTACCATCCTGCACTTTAACTTTAGAAATTAATTCTCTTATAATGTCTATTTCTTTTAGATTCACACCTTTGTCTTCAAATTTGCCAATGTTAATTGCGCTATTTTTATCAGGCAAGTCGATCCAGATAACTGCATTTTTCTTATTCAAGCCTTGCAGCTTAGACTTTTCAAAATAAAACGGTGATGCAGCTCTGTAGAAAGCAGATTTTTTTGGATCATCATTTAAGTTACCGTCATATACTGTATTCGATATTACGTTAGATATTTCAGGGTGCATTCTATGCTGTATATCAATCATGCTACCAAAGCTCTTTTTACCTCTTTTTTTTCTACTTTCAGCTTTTTTACATAGGCTACGGAACAAGGAGAAGTATTCAGATAAGTTATTCAGATGCTTGGTTTTAGATACATTGTTGATATCCCTAGCATTGAAATCAAGGTCAAAAATAATACCTTTTTTGAACCCTATATTTTTTAATTGTTCAACAATCAAATGCATATCAAAATTGCTCGAATTTTGTATAATTCTTTGAATATCTTGTTCTGAGAAAGCTGGAAGTTGACGGTAGTCTCCAATTAATACCCTTTTGTTAGAAACCATCATTGGAGATATAAGTTCAATTCCTGATGTTTTGCCACACTCTTCCATAATAGAAACATCAAAGTTAATATTGTTTCTTACCAATTTTTCCATCAAACTAGAGTTAGATGTGGTAAACACTAAATTTGCAGCACGTAATACTTGATTGAAAAACTTAAAATCTGACTTACTCAAAAATTTGTTAAGCTTTTTTTTAATAGTAGGCTCTGAATAATACTTTTCGAACATTTGACTTCTTTTAAACTTACTAATGTATGGTGCTGTTGCACTTTGGATAACAGTCATTTTCTCGTTGTCATCAGTGTTATCAGTTCTAAAGTCAGTAATTACTATTAAGTCTTCAAAAAATTCTGTTTTACTTAACTTTTTTAGAACTTCTTCGCAAAGTATGTTAACTGTTGCATGGCTTTGAGCAGACAGAAGAACTTTTGCGCTATTCTCTTCTTGGAAGAGATAGTCGATATAAGTTGTTATAAGATAAGTTTTACCAACACCTGGTGGCCCTTCAATGAAATAATTAGGCTGAGTTTTAAGCAGAGACTCAAAGACTTCTTTTTTTGACTTATCTAATAATTCAACAGCCTTTTCTGTCTCAAAATCTCTAGACGTAACAAAAAACTTACTTGTAGGGTCTGCTAAACTTGAAATTAAGGAACTCTGGTTAAGCAAGAGATAAAATATTCTTGCTCTACGTTCAATTTGAGAACTTGTTCCTTTTAAATCTTCAGGATAGATCCTAACTAGCGTTTCTGAAAGTTTATATATGTGTCTATCTAGTGGTTCTTTCGATGAAAAAATGTGCCCTGTCTTGGTACGCTCTAAATATTGAATCGGTATTTTCTCTTGTCGCTCCAAGTCTTTAACAGGCTTATTAGCAGGTTCAACAATCCAACTCTCTGTAAGTTTAGACGAATCGTTGAAATAGTTTCTAAAACGATCAAAAGGTTGCTTTAAGCCAAATGAAGCTGATAACTTGTTATTAATCTCATTGCTTTCTTTTTTGTACTCTAAACTGTAGTAAAAATGACCATCGTCTACGAACAAGTCCTTATCTTTTTCTAGCTGCTCTTTTTCAATAGGCTTTAGGTTAACTAAGAATTTTTTTGTTTCTGCAAAAGCTACGTCAATAGCGAAAGATAGCAAGAGACCTTGCAAACACTCTAGTTCAGAGTCTGTGTATTTCTGCTCTTTTTTGAACTGTATTAGTTTTACTCTCCAAGAGTTTTCATCTGAAAACTCATTGTTTTGTATAAGCGTAAAGGCATTGGCCACAAATTTTAAATCGCCTTTAATCTGAATAGACTCTTTATAACCTAGCCAATCAGGTACTGTTTCATATACATCAGTTATATACGAAATATACCAGTCTTCAAACTTTCTGTTCTTAAACTCCTTAATCTGGTATAGAAGGTTTTTTCCTTTTAATATATATTCATTTCCATAACCCTCGTTAAAAACACTAAACGGGTTCGTTGCTAAATCTTCTTTTAGGAAATCCACTACATCAGAATTGGTAAGATTCTGTGCATCATACTTTTCGTCTGGATTGTTGCTTAGGTATCCCTTTATTGCACTTCTAATGTTGCTAAAAATATCACTATCAAATTTTCCTGAAGTAATATAGAAAATAGGTGAAAATGAATCACCTATCTCTGACAACTCAATAATAGACTCTTCTATCAAATTCTTTAGTTGAGTTTTATCAACTAACCTCATGTAACCGACAGACTGGCCATCTAGTAATTGCGTTAGTGCTTTTTCTTCTTTAATTAAAAGCTTCCCTTTATATTCATCTTCTTTCATGCACAATAAATCTAGGATTAGAACACCTAAGTCATTCCAGTCTTGTTGTGTTGTACAGATTACTTCCTCATTCTCGTACATAAATATAGGTTTTTTGATTTTATTGAAATCTAATGATTTCTCAAATCCACTTAGAAGAAACTTTTCAGTATCATTACTTTCTTCACAGCCTTTATATACTATGCTCTGAGTGTTGATATTTCTGTGAATAATGTCCTGACTATGTAGTATTTCAATCCCTTCTACAAGCCTTAACACATTCTTCCATAAGAGCATTCTACTAACGGTAGATTGTACCTTCCTTTTGCTTAACCAATGACTTTTGTTTCTAGATAATATATTTGTAGTTACATCTTTTTCATCTATTGATACTAAAAGTTCATGCAAACTCTTAGTTTCTACATCGGTCTGATAGGTCAAACAGTAATTGCCATCATTGTCGATGAAACTATCATGGATAACCTCAAGATATTTCTCTGCATTAGTAACTGATTTTAATTTATTTAACTGACGAGTCTCATTTAGCCAAATTTCTTTTACTAGACTGTTATGGAGCAGTCCTTCTGACATCCAAATTTTTAATTTAAATATTACGTCATTGTCTAAGTATTTCCACACATCTAACAAGCCTTTTTCTGACTCACTATCAACTCTTACCTTACTATCTATTGAATCTATAAACGCCATCTCAACACTCTCCAAACACTAAATTAGTTACATACAATTAAACTTGATTAGCATCTATAAATTAATGAGCGACATCTATCGCCCTAGATATAATTTGGTCGATCTTAGCTGAACCGCCCCGCCTATATCGGAGGGTAATTTACTTAAGTCAAGTAGCCATGCCTGACATGATGAAGTTGTCATAATACTGCTTTGCAAGCTCAAAGAGGTCATACTAAGTTATGTATTAGTATAACTAAACCACCCGATGCTTCTTAAAGTTCTCAGCTTGCTCAAATATCTCTTTATAGACCTCTTTGGAATCAACAGGTGGATATCCCCATTCATCGAGAAGCACCATCAAATCAAATTGTAGCTCCGCTTTGATGTCGTCGCGCTTGTTCCAATCCGTGTATTTGGCTTTCTCATCGATAAGCTTTTTTACTTCTTTGGACAGCTCAATCAGCTTGTCTTCGGGATAGGTAAAATCGTATTTATGTGCCAGTGACAGCAGAATGTCATAAAATGCCTTTTCTTCAAAGTCGATACCCATCTCACCAAACGACGCCATCTCTTCGCGCAGCTCGTGATACAGCTTTATAATCTCATCAGAGAAGTCGCCGATGACTTCTGCACGCAGTAAGTCCTGCTCGTCGCGGTCGTTATACTTCTCAACCAAAGCATTCATCTTCTTGCTGAAATCAACGCCCTTTACCTTATTGGTCTTTTTCAACTCACCAATGGCTTTAGCGAGTAGCTGCTGTAGCAGCTCAAGCTTGGTATTGGGCTGCTTAATCACCTCAAGCTTGGCGAGGTAGTCTTCATCGAAGATGTCAATTTCACCGTCGGTGTCATCACCGAGCTTAAAGATCTCTTCTACGCCATCGCTCAGCAGCGCATTTTTCACTAAATCACGTACCTTTTGGTTCATCTGCTCGACGTCGGGAGCGCCACCAGTAGTGATTTTAAAGATGATGGTACGAATGGCTAGGTAGTAATGAATCTTGTCCTTGTGCGCCTTTGTGAGCTCACTGCTACCGACGCAAATATCATAGGCAGACTTCAAACGCTTGGCCAAATCCATAAAGCGTTTTTCTAGCTTCTTAGATTGCAATGCAAAGTCAGCCGCTGCATTCAAGCAATTAAGTTGCTGCAGTGGTGTGCCATTAAAGTACAAGCTAGAGTCAAACTTATGGTAGACGGTATCAAGTAGGTTTAAATGGTCTTTGACCACCACGACTGACTTTTGGATATCTTCTAGGTTTTGAATCTGACCGCCAGTGTAATGTGAGAGCGCCAAGTTCATCTGCTTTTTGATGCCGATATAATCGACCACTAAGCCGCTCTCTTTACCTTCAAACTTACGGTTGACGCGTGAGATGGTTTGAATCAGGCTATGCTTTTGCAAAGGTTTATCAATGTAGATGGTATCGAGAAAAGGTACGTCAAAGCCTGTGAGCCACATATCGACGACGATGGCGATTTTAAAGTTAGACTTGCCGTTTTTAAACTGGCGGTCGAGCTCTTTGCGATAGTCTTTATTACCCAGATTGTCCCACATACCTTTTTCATCGTCCTTGTTACGAGTCATGATCATCTTGACGCGCTCCATGGGCATGACATTTTTCTTATCACTCTCTGATAAGGTTGAGCCTTCCTCACACGCTCTTACTTCATTCCATTCAGGACGCAGCTCTATAATGTCTTTATATAACTCATAGGCAGCTTCACGGCTGCTACAGACAAACATCGCTTTGCCCTTTTGTGTGGTGCCCTCTTCTACTCGCGCTTCATAATGCTGAACAAAGTCTTCGGCGATGGCGCGGATACGATCAGGATCACCAAGTATGGTGGACATGCTCGCCATGGCTTTTTTGCTTTTCTCTATCTGATATTCATTGGTGCCAGCGTCGGCGCTTTCTTGATAGTATTTTTCGACTTCATCAAGCTGTTTGCTATCGAGTAGCACTTTGGCGGCGCGACCTTCATAGACAATACGCACGGTGATCTCATCAAATACCGACTCAACCATGGTGTAGCTGTCAACGACGGGACCGAAGACATCAAGGGTGGCATCAATCGGCGTGCCTGTGAAGCCAACGTAAGTGGCATTGGGCAGAGAATCATGCAAGTATTTAGCGAAGCCGTAGGTCTTTTTCACCCCATCTTCGGTAACGGTGATTTTTTGCTGAAGGTTGATTTGGCTACGGTGCGCTTCATCTGAGATACAGATAACGTTGGTACGCTCTGTCAGTAAGGCTAAGTCTTCGGTGAACTTATGAATGGTGGTTAGGAACACACCGCCACTCTTACGTCCTTTGAGCTCTTCTCGTAGCTCAGCACGACTCTCGACACTGATGATGTTCTCATCGCCGATATAGGTCTTGGCGTTGGTAAAGGTTTTGGATAACTGATCATCTAAGTCGGTACGGTCAGTGATTAAGATAATGGTTGGACTACCAAGCGCCGCGTCTTTCATTAGCAGACGGGCTAGAAACAGCATGGTAAAGCTTTTACCACAGCCAGTCGCGCCAAAGTACGTACCACCCTTCCCGTCACGTAAGCCATTATCGTCAATTAAGTTGCCATGACTGTCGAGCAACTTCATGTGCTGCTTGATATTGTCGTATAGCTTGGTGGCGGCATAATACTGCGGATAGCGACAAACGATTTTTGCATCAAAGCTTGATTTGTCAGGTACGTAAATAAAATTACGGATAACATCGAGCAAACGCGTTTTATCAAATAAACCGCTCATCATGGTCAATAAGGAATGGATACCGTCTTTCTCTAACTTCTCATCGCCCGTGACTTTACGCCAGGAGTAATAGAATTCATAAGGGGCAAAGAATGAGCCCATTTTTGAGTTGACCCCATCACTGATGACGCATAGGGCATTGTATTTAAACAGCTCTGGGATATCTCGCTTATAACGGGTGGTCAGCTGGGTGTAGGCATCAAACATGGCGGCATCTTCACGGATGCTGCTCTTAAATTCAAACACCACCAGTGGTAAGCCATTGATATAAAGAATGCCATCAGGAATACGCAGCTCAAAGCCTTGTATCTCCATCTGATTGACGATGCGAAAGCGATTGTTATCGAGTGCTTCATAATCAATCAGCTGGATGTATAAGTCTTTTTGGGTATAGTCTTCGCGCTTGAGGGTAAAGCCATCAGCGACAAGCTTCATGATGGCTTTATTGGTATCGTAAAGGTCGGAGGCAGGAAGGTATTCAAGCTTATGAATGATGGACTCAATCTCGTACTCTGTGATCAAGTCAGCTTTATAACGGGTCGCTAGAAACTGTCGAAGATCAGACTTAATCAGCACATCGTCAGGATTGCGGTCGAGTGCTTCACCAATCGTATGTGGATAGCCTTCAGCTGCTAGTAACTCGATAATGGCTTGTTCAAGTCTGTCTTCGGTGAATTTCAATGGGGCATCCTTTTTTAGTTATACAAACTAATTTATTATTTATACTCTTTTTTTACAGGGTCAAACTTCACAATTTTGCTGTAATTGACACTGTTGATACGGTCGTAATCCTCAGTAGGCTTTTCACCTTTGTAAGTCAATTTAATGGGATAGTACGTAGCGTTTTCAGGCAATGCCTTAAAAGTAACGTTATAGTCATAATGTAAAGGCGAGCCTTCTTCATAATGACCACTATTCTCTGCGCCAGCATCACCTAATGTGTATAAATTAATAAAGTCATTTTCAGGCAAATGCAGCACATCCCACCAGCTACTTATCGTGCCAAAAGACATATAGTTATTCAGAAACACACTGCCTATTAGACTTTTACCTAATGGCTGCAGGCCTTCTTGAATACTTTCTTGATTAAGACCCACTCTTCCCCAATTACTAGAGTAATCTACATTCTTTGGTGTTTTACTTATTAATTGAAACTGACCGTTATTTAGCTTCTTAAAGCTATATAAATCAGCTGTAGCGGTACATGCATGACAAGATACAAGCGAACCATCTTTAACCTGAACTTTTTCGATGATAACTAAGTAACGTGGCTCACCCGCTACGTTTTTATAAGGAATGACGGGGCGCATCAAAGCGACCGTTCTCTCTCCATCGCTATCAATACTGTCTAGACCAATATTTGGCATCGACTCAACATACTCATCATTGACAGAAGCATAGCCCATACGACCACTATAAAACTGACGCATAATTTCTTTAAAGCTCAGATCTATAATTTTAATCTGTGCCATTTGACTGGCAGAGAAAGCAGGAGCGGCAGCCATTACAGGAGCCGCAGATAGAGCGCCTAAGCTGAGCGCCAAACTAAGTAAAAGCTTCTTCATACCAGATTCCATTAATTATTATATTGTTCAGATAATCATTTGTTATCAAAAACTATAGGACTTCATCCACAAGGGCTTCAGCGTCTTGAATACGCAATTCGCCTGAGATTAGCTTGGGTAAAAGGGTGTCTCGTAACTTTTCTAAGGTCAAACACTCTTCACGATTCATTAACATTTTATTTAAATTGCTATCAACTGTTTCATTAAATATATTAATTAGTTCATTAGATGGTTTTACTAATTGAGTTGCCATTATCGAATCTGCGCTAATGTTTGGTTGGGCGCTACCTTCAGCGATATTGACAATATAATCAATCGTAGATTTTTGATTCAAAAAACAGTAAATAAACCAAATTTTATCGCTAACTGAACTAATAGGACTGAACTTAGCAACCCGTTGATTTAACAAGTAGGCTTTTTTATTCTCTGCAACTAACAGACCAAACTTGCCAACTGTTGCTCCAGTCATTGCCATCATTAAATCACCAGTTTTCAACCAAAAGCTTTCTGCTTTTTTAGCAATTTCATTGGGTATAAACTGAACATCAGACGTATTAACTGTTCTGTCGCTGTTTATATTTTTGATCTTAATAACAGGAAATCCAGTATCTGTAAAATCTTTACTTTTAAATGCATATCCACCTTTGACGAAAGATATACCTGCGATCGTTCCAGACGCCCACCCCTTCGGAATCCAACCCATCTCTTCCGTAAATTCAAACTCATCAGGGAATAAGCTTTGAATATCTGAATCATCCTTTTTCTCAGTCGCTTGACGCTGCTCGGCACGCTCTAATAACTCGTCAGGAATAGCATTACCAGCTGCGAGGACATTATCAATCACGGGATCAAAGTCCACAAACCAGCTTTTAAACAACGCTTGCGCCATCGCTTCTAGGGTTTCGTTCATTTGGCGGTTAAGCTCGATTTTGTCATCTAAAGAGCCAAGAACATGAGCGATGGCTTTTTGTTCTGAGAGTGGTGGCAAATTAACTTCGATAGATTCAATTTGTTTACCGCTAATGTTAACTTGGTTAGCACTGCCAGTTGCGATTGAAAGTAGTTCAAGCTGTGTCTTATCTTCACTAAATAAGTAATACAGAAATCTTTGATCAAGCTGTTCTTTTTCTTTGATAAGAAAACGTCCAACTCTTTGATTAATTAGAAAAACATCATCTTCTCCGCTATGCCTTGCAACTCTACCTACTATAGATGCAGGTGCATTAGGACCTGATCCTGTCATTGAGATTAATACATCCCAACTTTTTACTAAAAAGCTTGAAGCTTGTTCAGCAACTTCTTGGGAAACCCTAGCTACGTCAGTTAAATCAATATCTCTTTTTCGTACATTCTTAATTTTTATCACGGGAGTTCCAGTATCAGAAAAATCCTTACTCTTAAAAGCATACCCGCCTTGAATTTTTGCAACATCACCTATTTTACAAAACTTCCAATCACTCGCCATAACCTAATACCTCCAAGTTCTGACGAATGGTCGCGTCTAGCTTTTGCGATGCTTGCATTTGTGCGTATAGTGTTTGGCTTAGCTCCAGCATCTTAGTCTCAAACGGGATTCCATCGTCTTCAATCGCCGCCGCCCCAACATAACGCCCTGGAGTTAGTACATAATCATTAGCTTGGATATCATCTAGGCTTGCTGATTTACAATACCCTGCTTCATCGCTATAGGCTTCATAACCGCCCGCTTCTGCCTCACCACGCCATGCATGATACGTTTTGGCAATCGCTTCGATATCATCTTTCGTGAGTTCTTTATTCGTGCGACTAATCATACTACCGATAGCACGCGCATCAATGAATAAAGTCTCACCGCTACGATTACGCAACCCCTTTGCTTTACTATCAGCGGATTTGGCGGCTTTGTCTTTACTGATAAACCATAAGCACACTGGAATCTGCGTGGTATAAAACAGCTGACCTGGTAGCGCAATCATACAATCGACCAAATCGTTTTCGATAATCTGCTGGCGTATCTCACCCTCACCACTGGTAGTGGTAGACATTGAGCCGTTTGCCAGTACGAAACCAGCAGTCCCATGCTCAGAGAGCTTAGATATCATGTGCAATATCCATGCATAGTTGGCATTGCCCGTAGGCGGTGTCGGATAGCCTGCCCAGCGTGGATCATCGACCAGCTCATCAGAGGCGCGCCAATCCTTTTGGTTAAAAGGTGGGTTTGCCATGATGAAGTCAGCTTTTAGGTCTTCGTGCTGATCTTTAAAGAAGGTATCGGCAGCCACATCACCCAAGTTGCTAGAGATACCACGAATGGCAAGGTTCATCTTAGCGAGCTTGTAGGTCGTGCTGGTATACTCTTGCCCATAGATAGACACGTCTTTGGTATTGCCGTGGTGACTCTCAATGAACTTAATCGACTGCACGAACATACCGCCCGAACCGCAGCACGGATCATAGATTTTGCCTTGATACGGCTCAAGCATTTCAGCTATCAGATTGACCACAGACTTGGGCGTATAGAACTCACCACCACCCTTACCTTCAGTCGCGGCAAACTTACCCAAGAAATACTCATACACGCGCCCGACGGTGTCTTCTTCTGGGTTACCGATGGTATCGATGTTATTGACCACATCAATCAAGGCGGCAAGCTTACTAGCCGTTAAGCCAAGACGAGAGAAGTAGTTATCAGGCAATGCGCCCTTCAATGATTGGTTGGTCTTCTCAATGGTGCTAAGCGCCGTATCGATTTTAAGGGCGATGTCTTCTTGCTTGGCATTCTGCTGGATAAAGCGCCAACGACTCTCTTCTGGCAAGTAGAAGACGTTATCCTTGGTATAAGCAGGCACCATGTCGATGTGCTTTTCATAACCCGTATCGATGAGCTTCTGTCTTTGCTGCTCAAAGGTATCACTGATGAATTTTAAGAAAATCAAGCTAAGGACAATGTGCTTATATTCTGATGATTCGACGCTACCTCGTAATTTGTTGGCAGCGTCCCAAAGGGCTTCTTCAAAGCGACCGTCTTTTATATTGTCGTTCTTATTTGCAGGTGTTTTAGCCATGTTTTTTAGTTCTCGATTGGTTTGATTTTTAAATTTAGATGATAAGTAAGCTGTTTGCTCTGTAACAGGTAAGCATTCTGTGTTGTTAATTTTATGCAGACTTATATTGTACCAATTTGATATCGATCTAATGCTTACTTCAAAGCCTCTAGAATACATAATAGCTATTGTAGCCTTGAGGCATTAATTGCAGGAACTCGAGCTTTTAGTTTTTCATTTTCTAATGTCAGTTCAACTATACTGCGCTGTGCATCAATTAGTGTTGATAAGGCATTGTCACGCTGCTCTTTAAGTGCTTTTATCTGTTCGTTCAAATCTCGATTCCGTGATCTTTGAGCTAACACCATTTGCCTAGGTGTTTTTTGTACGAGATCTTCTTTATTTTCCTCAATCCACGCTTGGATCTCTGCCACCAACTCTGGAAAACGAGTACGTCGAAGTGCTGAAGGATCTACCCCTGTTTCTTTTGCAACATTATTTTGGCTGAGCATTGTTCCTTTTGGCAAAATAGTAGGTTTTCCAACTTTTAAGCGTTCAAATGCTTCTCTAAACTTTATCTCAGCTTTACTAAGTTTTCTTGGTTTAACTTCTGTGGATGACATTAATTGCTCGCTCCGCTGATTCTAATTGTGCATGAAGAGATTTATATAGAGGAGACTTTGATTCAACACCTTCAAGCTGAATATATATTATTTCTATAAGCTTTTTTATCATCGGTAGTTTTTTACCATCTATCAAGGCTGAACTGCATGGATTTTCATCACCAAAACCCATACAAGAGCTAATATTACTGATCCCACCCAATGGACAAGGAGGCCCCGAATTTGCACAACCACCAAGAAAAGTCTGACGATAACTTATCCGGCCCGCTTTAGCAGCACTAATTAGCTCACTATGGTCTTTTTCTGATATTTCAGATAGAATTTGTATTTTTCTTTTTTCACTGTGTGGAGAGAGATAATGCTCTGATTGCAAAGACTTAAACTCCCGAACTACTGACTGATACATTTCACGCAGATAAAACCCTCTTGCATCATCATCTAGAGGTGCTTTTAGTCGATAATAGTTTTTCCCATAGTATTGACTCATAGCTCGACTAGCATGCTTTAATTGATATTGAAGTGAAGACTCGCTCACAAGACCACTAGCTAACATATTGACAGCGCCTGTACGGCGAAGTTGATGCCAAGCTAATGGCCATACCTTTCCAATAGAAAATCTTTCAGGATCAAGACTATTGGTTAACCTATGTGCCATTTCTAAATCTAATTCAGTAATCGTCATTTCTTCTTTACTGAATAATTTTGGCCATAGATTCCATATATCTGCATAAGTCCGTATTTTCTTAAAAGAATTCAGAGATTTCTCTAATCGCCTACTAGGCGTCCAAGGCTCATATGGGAAAGATTGTAACACTGGATTACTTAAATCTTCATCAGTTAATTGAAAGCAAGAATTTTTTTGAGCAGATTTTAAACGCAGTGCTGCAACTATTGTCATTGACTCAATAGCAATTTTGACAGTAGGAGAAACTATCCAGCGAGCATCATTATCTTCAATAGTTTTGGTAGTTATGCCTTTCAACATGTGAATATCTTCGCCAGTCGAATCCCTCTCTACTTCATAACATTTTGCACGTAGCCGACTGCCCTCTTCAATACGCATTAGAGAAAAATTAAGCATGTATGCGAGCCCAACTACACTAATTAAACTCATATAGCTTGAAATTGCTCTAATACTATAATTTTCTTCTGCGTTTACCCACTTCCTTAATATGCCATCAATCTCATAGCGTTTTGCTATCTCAACAAAAGGTCCATAAAACACTTTGCCTGAACTATCTTTCCCAATCTTAGGTCTTGAGTGAAACGGTGAATGATTTCCTAATCCAGAGAAATCATTCGAAAAACTACCGCCTGCGTTGACAACATAAGCATCAAGACAGAATTCATAACAAGCCTTTATATTTTCTTTATGAGCAATGAAATCATCTAGACACTCTCTTAATCGAGAAACTTGGTAAGTCCATATTCTTACCGGAATATACGCCGTTTGAATCTTCTCTTCGTTTGGCACAACTTCACTGAGAAGTTTCATCCCATTATCATCAAGTATATTGAACCCAAGTTTATCTGCTGCATAATTTAAATCATAAAGATAACTAACCAAATGACTTTTTCTGGATTTGTAGTAAGTAGATATATCCTTAATTACTTCAGGAAAGCGAGATAAATCTGATGCAACAATATTATGATCTGTACATGCAACAAACAGCGGCTTAAGTGTTTCAAACTTAAAAACCAATGTTTTTGCCCTTGTTACTGCAGAGGGGCCCCATAACCACCAGGCAACTATTTTTCGCAACAAGCATGCGTTTTCCGAACTAACTTTCTTTCCTTGGCCTGGGCCATCACCAAAATACATTGTCAGTGTAAAACCTGACCAATGCGATAAGTCCCACCGAACATCTCCATAATATGAGATTACGTTGCCTTCAGTATCAATGACAACCGGAAAGTCATCTGCAGGAGGCCAAGATTTTGGTTGGAAGTTAGGCATATCTGTTCTTGTTAGAGGCGAATCAACCTGTAATCCCGGCAGATCTGAGAGATTCATACCATGACCTCTAATAACTGTATATAGCCATCCCAGTTAGGATGATAACGCCCTGCACGTACGGAATCATTTGCATCCTTCACCCAAATTGCACGTACTTTACTACTTTCAGAGATCGCATTGAGCTTTTGAAATATTATGTTAATTACACTATAAGCGGGATGTACCTGATATTCCTCAGAGGGCTTATATAGATTTGTTTCAAGCTTTTTAATATAGGCATGTGACGCTAGTTTCCAGCAATAATCAGAAGTCATTACATCTCTATGTTTAGTGCAGAACAAACATCCTTCAGGACTTATACAGTCTGGTTTAGGTGCACTCTTTGGAAACTCGTTCATAGTTTCTGGCTGATGAGATAAATCTACACAAACTCCTGGTCCAGGTGAAGGAAAATTAGTGTCTATAGCATTATGAAATTGAACTATTTCTATACCTGCTATTTGATGCTGTGGCTTCTCATAATTTCGAAGTAAGACCTCTTTTGTATGACCCATAAGATCTGCCGTTAAATCAACGTCACGAGTATGTCTTAAAAGCCAATTAATGCGAGTATTTCTTAATTCTTGTGGGGAGAAAAAGGTTAAATCATTTCTTTTAAATATCTCCTTAGAGTTTATGAACCGCCTTCTAAAATCTTTGCTTGGAATTATACTTCGAGCTAAGTGCGGAAAGAGTCGATTATCAAAACTGCTAAAGCCAATATCATCGAGCCAGACTAAATATCTTTGGAGGTGTTCTCTATATGAATTAAAGCAGCGAAAAATAGCTTCACCTCCACGCCTACCTTTGTATACCCTAAACACCTCAAAGCTATCTCCATCAGACTTCCAACGATAGCTTTCTTTCTCTAAGCCTGTTGCTTGAGTCAAGTTCATCCCTGTTTGAGCTATAAATATAAGCAATTCAGACTCAATCCTAAAATTAATTAGTGGTGAACGTTTATAAGACTCTAAAACATTTTCACTATCTAACAAAGGCCGTCGCGCTTTTTCAAATTTTTTTATATCATTTTTACTTCTTACTTTTGATGAGTCTTTATCGGGTGTACGCAAGCCACAAGCAATGATTAGCGATTTTTTTTCATTAATTTCTATATTGATTGGTAATTTGCCGCGTATAGTTTGCACATCAAGACTATTGCAAACTTTAGTCAGAGTATTACCAAATTCAAAAGTTTCTGCCAATTTTTCTCTAGAGTCTTTCGTACTCAGGACTTTTTTCTTTTTTGGGGGCAGTCTCATACGTGTTGATAGTAAAATATTTTTCCCGGGATGTGGTCCTTGGATATCGAGTGCTTTAGCTATTAGCTTTGCCATTTTAGAAGCTTCCTTATAAGCAGTCCTCGAGCTGATATTCTTTTCATTTTTAACTCTAGCCAATAAGTACTCAGTCCAGTCCTTGAAGGTATCAATAGCTGTTTCAATAGTAATAGGCATTGAGTTATTGTCTATCCATATATAAAACCTCCATAAAACTTCTAAATTATTTATAATTGTATGTACTGAGCTTCCTTTCGCAAAAAACACATTAAACACTTCATGAAGCCTTAGAACAAAAGGCACCCTTTCCTCTATTATATTCCCACACTTACCTTCATTAATAGCTTCCATTACCAAGTTGCGTCTTATTCTAGCAGCTCCTTTAAATAGCAGAACCCTTAAGTCCCACACTGCTTGATGAGTGCCTAAAGGTATCTGTGCAAAAGTAAGATCTAAATCAGGCATTATCGTACCCTTTAATCAATCCCATGAAGGCGTTCGTAAACGCATCTGCTGCCTCATTTATTGTTTCATGAGTCTCTATAAATTTTATATATTTCATCGTTGTGCTTTCATCTTTATGAAGGCAAGAATCTTTAACAAATTGAAGAGCATCGCTAATAGGCATAAAATTAAGGGCTACCTTCATTAATTCAGTAGCGAAAGTTGCACGTGTTCTATGAAAGTGAAAACCTTGCAGAGCTTTGACACTAGATTTTTTACCAACCGCCCTAAGGCGAGACATCTCTACATTAATAGCCCTGCTAGTATCACCATTATAAGTATTACCATATCTAGTTAGGAAAAGAAGATCTTGATGTTCATTAGATGCTAAAGCCTGGCGCTTCAATCTTCTTGTACTCGTAGAATAACCAACTAAAATATCAAGTAACTCTTCAGGTATTGGCACTGAACCTGTAACATTAAGTTTTGTGGCTATAGGTGGTCTAGCACCAGGCCCTACCGATAAGCTTTTTAAGCCCACACCAGGAATATGGGTAGCGTTTATTAACGTTTCTACTTTTAAGTCAGTAATTGATCCTAATCTTAGGCCTGTGAAGAATCCTATGCGTAGCATCAACGAAAGCTCCTCAGATGCCGATTTATCTGCTAGTGAGAGAATATCTTTCATAGCTCCAATAGATACTGGTAGCAGGCCATCCTCTAGCTGAAAAGCTCCGACGACTTTCCTATTTGGTATTGCTAGATCAGTACTCGCTACTCGCATCGTATGCTCAAGACCAAAGGAGTTAGTAATAGTTATTCCTATAAAACGGTCTTTCCACATTGGCTGTTCTGTTGAAATAAGCTGATTTTCTTTTACCCATTTATAAAAACGAATTACTGCTGCCATTCTTTGCGATACAGTACTAGGTGCGAGTTCTCCATCGTTTCTTGCTGCTATTAATGCTCCTCTAAAACGAACCAGACATCGTTCACTCTCCCTCTCTGGAAAATGACGCCATGTCATAAATTCGGATTCCAACCATTTTGCATATGCAAGTAAATGTGACATATTAGAACGAACTGTTTTCAAGTCACGCTTCGATGATACAGCTTGATCCAAAGCCCATAAATTTACTTCTGCCCAGGTAAAGTTATCCTCCCAAATAATCTGAGGTAGCCTTTCAATTTTCTTTCTTTTTAACTTTATCCAACTCAGTTTATTTTCACTAACTTTAGCACTACGCGGTTCATAATTAATGAACTCAAGACTTGCCACTGGATTATCCCTTTAATAACTCAATAGCATTCATTATAGCGAAACATTTCTTGAGTATTAAGAACATTTAAAATGTCACTACATTAGCATGTATGAAGTAGGGTTAGAATTTGGTATGTAACGTTTACCCGCCGTTGGGTCATATATGGTGCGAATAATGCCGTCTTTGG
This sequence comes from Psychrobacter sp. DD43, assembly GCF_904846555.1. Lineage (NCBI taxonomy): Bacteria > Pseudomonadati > Pseudomonadota > Gammaproteobacteria > Moraxellales > Moraxellaceae > Psychrobacter > Psychrobacter sp. DD43. Next base: position 210,844 of record NZ_CAJHBE010000002.1, on the reverse strand, counting down.
TCAGTGCATCATCATCTTCCATAAACACTAGTGATGTGGTTAGACGCACGATATCGCGCGGGGTAAAATGCTCTCCTGCGGTTTCGTTAGAACTTTCAGCAAAACGGCGGATCAGCTCTTCAAAGACAAAGCCCATTTCATGGTTAGAAATAGTATCGGGACTGAGGTCAGTAGTGGCGAACATTCGCACCACTTTATAAAGCAAGTTAGCATCGGCTAGCTGGCCGACAAACTCTTCAAACTTGAAATGCTCGAATATCTCACGCGCGTCTTTTGAGAAAGATTGAATATAAGTGTTTAAGTTATCCTTGATATCGCTTTGACCCATCTTGCTTAGATCCATGGGCGAGATATTGTAGAAGGGTCGCTTGCTGGCACGAATGATGAACTTCTCTTGCGCTTCCTCAGGCAAACCCATCTCAGCAATACGCTGGCTCTCAGTAACGACGTTTGCCTTAGTATCTTCTAGTACACACTCTAAGCGGCGCAATAGCGTAAATGGCAGAATGATGCGTCCGTATTGTGATTGCTTAAAGTCACCGCGTAATAGATCAGCGACAGACCAGATGAAAGCCGCTGTTTGAGAGAAGTTTTTGGTCATGGAATTGTCTTATTGTTTGTGGAGCAGGGATAAATGCTTGGGATTATAATGCATGTTTGAGCTTTTGATAGCATGTACAGTAATGTAGGGTATCGACTTATGACGGTCTATAAAAATCATTGTATGATAGTAGAGGATATGAACGCTAGTTTGCAAACGCAATTAAGGGTTTTATTAGGTAAAAGTATTCTTATTTAAATAAAAGAATTCTTTTAATATCTGGATAGTGCTTTTGGAAGCAAGAAATCGAGGAAGCAAGAAATCGAGGAAGCAAAAAAGGGTTTTTATACTTTTACTCATTCAGCTTGACTACATGCCAGTAAAGGGTTTAAGCGGAAGCAAAGACTGTTTGAGGAAGCAAAAACTATCTTAGGAAACAGTAATACGCTTAAGAGGCTGGCTTGAGATAAAACCAAGTTTGGGTTTATCTAGTTTTTCGAGTAAGTGCGAATTAGTGCGAGCTGACACTGTGGTTTTTGGTGCGAATAATCGTACTCCAAAATCAGCCACAAACGCGCTATAGGCTGGCAATTACAGTAAGACCCACTAGGCACGATGCAGTGAAACGCATCATAAACGCATGCATAAACTGGCTAGATTTAAGTAATCACAATGCGCGTTATTTGCACGATAAACGCTTAACTTTAAGCGCCATTATCAAACGTGTGCAATCAGTCGCAATTTAACCCCATGCACCTATCAGACAGCCTCTCCCAATGGGGGTTATTGTGGAATATAGGAATAAAAAAAAGGTTTTCTGATATTTTTGATTTTTCACAAACCTATACCAGTAAATGGTTTAAGTGGAAGCAAAGCCTATCTTAGGAAGCAGCAATAGGAATAATTGATAAAAACAGTCAACGCGCATTAATACCACTCTTAAGGTATAAGCATGACGCACCAAGAGCGTTTAGCGAAACAACCCCATGCAAACAAAGTGCCAGTTGATTTTAGTATCAAAAAATCACAGTAATATGCTTAAGAGGCTGGCTTGAGATAAGCCCAAGTTTGAGCTTATCTATTTTTTCGAGTAAGTGCGAGCTAATACGGTGGTGTTTTATGCGAATAATCGCAAAAAGAGCAGCCTCAAACGCGCTATAGGCTGGCAAGCATGATAAGCCCCACTGGGCACAATGCAAAAGAAACGCAGTAAAAAAGCACACTATTTGCGCCTGTTTTGCACCCATTTAAGTGCTTTTCCTCTTGACTGGTCAAAAATCCTGACATTTTCTTTGACATTTTCAATGTATATTTTTCTACAACCCTTATCGTATAATGATTTCGACTGACAATTATCTTGACATTTTCTTTGACAGATTAGGGTTACTTATTATGGCAGAACAGTCTAAAGAGTGGATTGATGATCACACACTTAGAGTCATGACCTATCGGTCTGGGGCATTCACGTTTACGTTGGGCTGCTCACCTAATGAAGCGCTTTTGAACCGTATTGATGATGCCCAATTACGTTTCAATAAAACGCCAACAGTGCCGCAAATTATAGACCAGATTCAAGACAAGGTTTTGGTCAGTAGTGTTTACAGCACCAATACCATTGAAGGTGGGGAGTTCAGCGAAGAAGAAACAGGGCAAATCTTACATACCGCCCCAAAAGATATTCAGAAAACCGCCGAAAAACGGTTGTTTAATCTAAAAGATGCTTTGCTATGGGTAAATAGGCATCGCAATCTGAAATTTGAGCCTACACAAGGCAAACCATTTTTATTAGCAGATATTACGCAACTGCATATTTTGGTGTCGCAAGGTTTAGATGATGGGCATAACCCAGTTGGACAATTTAGAGATAATGAAAAATGGCAAAAGACCTATGTCGGTAATGCAGAGCATGGAGGACGCTATCAGCCACCCAAGTGCCTTAAAGATATTGAGTACCTATTACAGGCATGGATTGAATGGCTAAATAGCCCTGCTATTATTAATCAGCATGTGATTGTCCGAGCTAGTTTGGCTCATTACTATTTTGAGCTTATTCACCCTTTTTGGGACGGCAACGGTAGAACTGGTCGCTTGGTTGAGATGTTAATATATGAGCAATCAGGATATAGACTGTCATCATCGGCTATATGGCATTACTATCAAAAAAATATTCATGAATACTTTGCTTTATTCAACCATTGCCGTAAACAAGCTAAGGATAAAAAAGATGTGCCAAATCAATTATTTATTGATTTTGTGATGGATGGCATGCTGCAAACGATTAATGACTTACATGACCAATGTAATCAACTGATTGGTATTTTACTTTATCAAGGTGGTTTAAATAATGCGAAGTTTAACAAAATAATTTCTGAAAGACAGTTTAATACTATTATGGTCATGATGGGCTTTAGTGATATTTATACCCCTGCTGCATTATTGCGTAATCCGCAAATCAAAGCTTTATATAGTAATCGCACGGAAAGAACCTTTTATCGAGATATAGAGTCCTTAATAAATGCAGGTTTTTTATTTGAACAAGAGGGGAAACTTCTATTAGCCATTTAAGAGAGCTTTTGAATATATAGGTGCTTCTAAGCGCTTAAGCCCAACCATTTGTAAGTTGCATTTCTCTTAGATAGGTTTGCATGATTCAAAGTGAAATCATCAAAGTGCGAGTAGTCACTCAAAAAATAAATTCTGATTATTAGCGATAACGAAATGTTGTTAAATCTGTTGTTAAATTAATTTACAACAACCGCTCAATCACTGATATCAAAGGCTTATAGCTTTATGGTTGACTCCCGCCGAGCGCACCAATCATCGTATTTCGCCATTTCTCAGCACTACCTCAAATCTATAAGACCATTTAAAACAAAACCTTGAAGTTTTTATCATTAATAAGCTCGTCTGTTAATACCTATAAGATGTTGTATATATTGTTGTTAACTCCATTTTATGCTGACTTATGACGGGGTATTACTTCTCCTAGCTAGGTATTCGTACCAATCTACTCTGCCTCTTGCAAATTGGCATCTAGTTGCGCACGGCTAGGTACACGCTGATAATTAATCACTGGTATATCACCCAAACGGCGTTGACTAGCAGCAAGCTTGGGGTCGATCGTAATCATCGCGATTTTTATATTTTGTCGAGTAACGAGCAAATGACTGCCCTTTCGTGTCACTCGATAATCAGGAAAATGCTGCTTAATCATCTCCGCCGTCTTTTGTAAGGCGTCATTGATCGGTTTTTTCTTATCTTTTGACTTTGTGTCATGTAAGTTATTTGGCGCACGTGATTTTGCAAAAAACCATAATCCAACGATAACTGCCGTCAATATGACAAGCCACCAAATTCCGTCTATCATAAGAAAGGATATCCATTATTAGCAAGGGTTAGCTTATGTTAGCAGAATTATCATCAGCGTTAATAGCAGAAGTAGAGCATGCTGCTGAACTATTAGAATCGAAACAGCATATTTGCCTTTTAACTGGCGCAGGGATTTCAGCAGAAAGCGGCATTCCGACTTTTCGTGATAAGCAAACTGGCTTGTGGAAAAATTATCGGGCTGAGGACTTGGCGACACCAGATGCCTTCGCCCGTGACCCAAAGCTGGTTTGGTCATGGTATCAATGGCGCAGACAGCTCGTGGCTAGTAAAAAACCCAATCCTGCCCACACGGCATTAGCGCAATGGCAGGATCACATTCAATCGACTAATCAGCAACTAACCCTCATTACTCAAAATGTTGATGATTTGCATGAGCAAGCAGGTAGCGCTGTTACCCACCTGCATGGCAATCTATGGCGTAACCGATGCAGTCAATGTCAGATACCTTATACAATCCAATTAAAAGGCGCTTATAACAGCGAGAATAGCATCAGCTTTGATGAAGCTCTAATGACTTGCCAGCATTGTGATGGTTATATCAGACCTGATATTGTGTGGTTTGGAGAGTCGTTACCGATGCGGGCATGGCAGACAGCAGAGGAAGCTGCCGCGAATTGTGATGTATTTATTAGTATCGGTACTTCTAGCCTCGTCTATCCCGCTGCTGGATTGGCACAACTGGCAAAACATAACGGTGCCAAAATTATCGAGATAAATCCTTATCCGACACCAAATACGCTAGTCGATATTACTCTGGCAGCAAAAGCTGGTGTCATCCTGCCAGAGTTAGTAAAAAGAATGGGCGTACTATAATAGACAAACCATTAACCTACCGCTTGATCGACTTTGTCCAAATACTGCTGCTTTAGCTCATCACTGATAAATGACGATCTAAAAGAGTTTTTTACCAAGGTGATAATATCATCTTCTGTTAATGGCAAATTCTCACTGATATTAATAAAGTTCTGATTGATATAGCCTTTAAAATAAGCAGGGTCATCTGAGTTGACCGTGATATTTAGACCATAATCTAGCAGCTCTTTGATGTTGTGCTCTTTATAATTGTCAAATACTCTCAACTCGATATTAGAATTCGGGCATACGGTGAGCGGCATCTGCTCATCTTTTAGACGCTGCATCAGCTCAGCGCTTTTGATAGATTGCACGCCATGATCGATTCTACTGATATCCAATAAATCCAACGCTTCATAAATGTAAGAGAAATCCGCTTCTTCGCCAGCATGGGCAACCAACTTAAAGCCTTCCTCTTTTGCCTTTTTAAATACCTCTATAAACTTCGATGGCGGATTGCCTAATTCTGAAGAATCTAAACCGACACCAATAATGTCGTCTTTAAATGGCAATGCTTGCTCTAACGTCTCAAATGCTTCTTCTTGTGATAAATGCCGTAAAAAGCACATGATAATACAAGAGGTAATACCATATTGTGCTTTGGCATCAGCCAGTGCACGTTTGATGCCTGTTATGACTGTCTCAAACGCCACGCCTCTTGCCGTATGCGTCTGCGGATCAAAAAATATCTCTGTATGAATGACATTATCTTCGACACATTTGAGAATATACTCCCATGTCAAATCGTAGAAGTCATCCTGCGTAATCAAGACATTGGCACCGGCATAATAGATGTCTAAAAACGTCTGCAGATTGGTAAAGTTATAAGCATTACGCACATCTTCTATGTCTTTATAAGGAATCTCTATCTGGTTCTTTTTTGCCAATCTAAACATAAGCTCAGGCTCGAGCGAGCCTTCAATATGTAAATGCAGTTCTGCTTTTGGCAGTCTTTTTATTAGATCAATCATAATATTCCAGTATTGGCGTTGTATATCGGTTATTTATTAAATATAGCGATAAGTGTTTAGTGTAATCTTTCATGCTGATGGCCGTCAGGGTTTATTTTAAAAAAACCACCGTATCAGACAGCTCATTACCTGATGGGTTTTGCTCCAGATGATAATACTGGCGAAGTACTTGACCAACCTCATCGAGCAATTCAGTCAAGCTTTCTTCTGTCTTCTGATTGGCAATACCGACTACCGCTTTGTCACACATTGCGCGCCAAACTGTTGGGCTAACATGGGCACTGATACCGCGATCAGCGACGATTTCAAGCTTGTGCTCGCAAACATTGACGTATATCAGCACACCAGTGTTTTCTTCAGTGTCCCACACTCGATACTCACTAAATAAATCAATCGCACGGTCACGGCAGTCGCTATGATAGGCCTCTTGAATAGGCAAATGATTTTCTACGATCAAAAATACCTCGCCGCGGTGACCTTGCTCAGCAAGTGTCACCCGCTCTGTCAACCGAGCTTTTGCCGCGGGCGTCAACCATTTACTATGCAAAACGGGGATAAATAAGACTTGGCGCCACCAGCGGGCAAAGCTGGATTTTGAAGCGTTATTCTCTGCCATGATACTATTTCCTCAAGTACGTCATTACTAATGGTTATTTAGTGTCTTTACTAGGCAGCTATGAAGCCACTGAAAAACAACGGGCTAATGCTTACCAAGAACCGCCAGCGCCGCCACCACCAAAACCGCCACCGCCACCGCCGAAGCCGCCACCACCAAAACCACCGCCGCCGAAGCCACCGCCGCCGCCCATACCCGGCAGGAATATCATACCACCGCCTCTACCTCCTTTACCGCCGCCAGACCCGCCTTTACCGCCGCCGCGTGAAATCAAGAACAGCCATAAAAATATCGCCATAATGATGGTCATAAATAAACCACCGCCCAATGCTAGTGAGCCTGCAACAAAACCACCGGCCGTCAGCACTGAACCGAATACTCGACCAAATATACTGGTAATAAAGCTACCAAATATCATCGCCATGATGAATAGAAAAATAGGAGATGGCAGCTCGTCTGAGCCTTGTTGGGTAGTACGTTCAGCTGCCTGCGCATCGGCACGAGCAAGCACTTCAGGATCAGCAGATAAACGACTTTGTAAGGCCGTGACGCCTGCCAATATCCCTGCGCCATAATTATTTTGCTTAAATAACGGGGTAATATCCTCTCGAATGATGCGATTGACCGCCGCATCTGGCAGTACACCTTCGAGTCCATAACCTGTCAATATATACATATCACGGTCATTGACAGCGACAACCACAAGCAAGCCATCATCGATGTCTTTACTACCCAGCTGCCATTTTTCAGCAACTTGCAAGGCATAATCAAAGATAGGCATGCCATTGGTAGTTGGGACAATCACCACTGCTGCTTGTGCCAAACCTTGCTGATAAATTGTACGTAGCTGTGCTTCTAAGCGCTGCTTCTCTTGTGGGTTTAAGATATTAGCTTGATCAATGACAGGACTGTTCAAAATCAGTTTGTCCGCATCGACACTGTCAGCAGTTGATTTGACAGGGGGACGTTTGGTCGCATTTGCCTCTGCCACGCCCTCATTATTGGACGCATTAGGATTGATAGCTTCATTACCAAGTATGGTTTCGTTAATCGCCTCATTGCCTAAAACAGCATCATTAATAGCTTCATTGGATTCAGCGGCTTTTGCAATAGCCACTAAGTCTTCCACACTGCGATTTTGCGTGGTGCTATCGGCAGCAAGCGTACTGTCATCGGGCGCCGCATACAATGTAGACGCGCTACCAATACTAAGGGCGAATAACAACGCTGCTAGGGGTGCTTTTAAATGAGTCATTAACTGTATACCACCTCAAGTCAGATCTTTACTAAATTAATAAATAGAGCGGCAATCAGTAAGTATTTAATTAATCGGTACTTGATGCTCTACCTGTTTTTAATGGCTTAACGATATAAATAGGCTTTAAGAGACGCTTATATTTAATATTAGACGCAACCTATTCATACCAGTAAGAAACGCTAAGACGGCTACACAATTCTTTCAATAGATGAAGCATACCAGCGTGAAATAAACGCATAATTCATCATTATTGATTTGCTGCTATTGAGCCGTCTTTGACTCGCCACTGTCAAAATCCACGCTTGGTGCAGTAGAAATCTCTTTTTCGTTCGCGACGCTAAAGTTTGGTTTAGCACTCATCCCAAATACTTTTGCCGTAATATTGGTTGGGAATTGACGTACGGTCGTATTGTAGCCCTGTACTTCTTGGATATAGCGGTTACGAGCGACGGCGATACGGTTTTCAGTACCTTCTAATTGCGCTTGCAAATCTTGGAACAGCGCATCAGATTTCAGTTCAGGATAACGCTCAGACACTGCCATCAAACGTGATAGTGCACCCGTCATCTGTTCTTGCGCCGCCGCATAACGCTCCATCGCTTCAGGATCATTGAGTACTTCTGGCGTTACGGTGATACCACCAGCGCGTGAGCGGGCTTCAGCCACTTGCGTAAAGACTTCCTGCTCTTGCTTGGCATACTGCTGTACTACTTTTACCAAGTTTGGCACCAAATCCGAGCGACGTTGATATTGGTTGACCACCTCTGACCACGAAGCCGTCACTTGCTCATCTTGAGCCTGAAGATTATTATAACCACAACCTGTCAAGCCGACAGTAGACGTGGCTAATACAGCTGATAGCAAGATGGATTTTACAATGGATTTACGGGTCATTGTGGATTCTCCTAATAATGATAAATATCAAACAACTGATAACAAGATTTTAAAATAACTTTTGACTGCTTTTTTTGATACTGACTTCAATACTATGACTATATAAGCTTATATTTTGTAGCCTACAATATGTTGTGCTAATAATGGCGCTATAACGCTTTTTTTACAATTCATCGTTACCAAAACACAACCGCAAGCAACGACTTGTAGCATAATCTCTCACTCTGTTTTGACTATGTATCTATATAACCTGACTTATTGAAAAATCATCCAAATTGAGATAAATCGACCTTATGCCATATTCTACGGTACTTCTTGTCATAATAAAGCTTGTCATAACATATATATAGCTGCTGCTAAGAAGAAATTTCTAGTAATTGGGTAAAAAATATGGCAAATTGCAGTTACGTAGCTGTACGGTTTGCATACATTTGGTAGTGGACTTATTTTCTTCATAGTACTAGCGATTCGTTTATTTATCATTTAAAAGGGTTAATAGACAGATAAATCATCGCTTTATGACTCTATTACGCAATTGTACTTAGCCGATACTGCTCATAGTAAGCTGAATACCATCGCGATGATGGGTATTTACAATTATAACCGCCTGTTTTATCCACTGGTTTATTTATAACAGCGTTTATGTTTATGGCAGGATGACGGATTACCAAAGTAAAGAGACAGTAAAAAGATGGCAACCATCGCCAATCAATTGATACTCATATATAAGTGCTATCAAGAGATGAGCAAATACAGCCAAACTTTGATAATAAACCAAGCGGATAAACACAGACAACTACAGTCCATTCTTGGTGACTATGTACATATGAAGCTTAAATCATTGTTTTAAGTACATGCAGATAATTTGAGTGGTTGGCTTTAATAAGGATATTAAACCGTTAACTCACTCTATGCATCCTCATATATAGTCATTTTGAGACAGTTGAAGGAATAGATATATGGAAGGTTTAGTCAATTTAGTAAACGGAATTATTTGGAGCCCTGCATTAATTTACTTATGCTTGGGCGCAGGTCTATTTTATTCCATCATGACGCGCTTTGTACAAGTACGTTTATTCGGTGAAATGATCAAATTGCTATTTACTGGTAAATCTAGTGAACAAGGCATTTCATCGTTTCAGGCACTTGCCGTCTCGCTTGCTGGTCGTGTGGGTATGGGGAACATCGCAGGGGTAGCAGCCGCTATCGGCTTCGGTGGTCCTGGTGCTGTATTTTGGATGTGGGTAGTTGCTTTCCTAGGCGCATCTACTGCTTATGTTGAGTCGACACTGGCTCAGATTTACAAAGAAAAAGATGTAATCACTGGCGAATATCGCGGTGGCCCTGCTTACTATTTTGAGCGCGCACTTGGTCAAAAATGGTACGGCATCCTTTTTGCAATCTCATCTATCCTTGCTTGTGGTATGTTCCTACCAGGCGTACAGGCAAACGGCGTTATCAGTGCTTTCGCGCAGGTAATGGGTGAAGGTTCTATCGTTAATATTGGAGCCTTAGAAGTCGGCTCTATGCGGTTAGTAGCATTGGGTATTATTCTTGTGGTATTAGGTATCATCATCTTCGGTGGTATCAAGCGTATCGCAACGTTTACCGAGTATGCGGTTCCTTTCATGGCAATCGGCTATATTATCCTTGCACTGATCATCATGTTTGCTAACTTTGAGATGATTCCAGAAGTATTTGGCTTAATCGTTGGTGATGCTTTTACTGCTCAAGCAGGTTTTGGTGCAGCGATTGGTTGGGGTGTAAAACGTGGTATTTACTCTAACGAAGCCGGTCAAGGTACAGGTCCTCACGCTGCTGCTGCTGCTGAAGTTGAGCATCCATCACAGCAAGGTTTGGTACAGGCCTTCTCGGTTTACGTTGATACGTTACTGGTTTGTTCTGCTACTGCATTTATGATCTTAACGATGGGTACTTATAACATCCAAGGTACATTACCAGATGGTCAATTCATCGTCCAGAATGTAGCGGCTACGACTGAAATCAACGCTCCAGCATTTACGCAAATGGCAATGGAATCTGTCTATGGTGGTTTTGGTAATACCTTTATCGCTATCGCCGTCTTCTTCTTTGCCTTTACAACCATCTTGGCTTACTACTACATCGCTGAAGTGAACGTTGCTTACTTGACGCGCTTTATCGGTCGCGGTGCCAACAAAACTGGTCTATTTTTAGTTAAAGTCCTAATCATGGTGATGGTTGCCTATGGTGGTCTTAACTCAGCCGGTTATATTTGGGCAATTGGTGATATTGGTGTTGGTCTTATGGCTTGGCTCAATATTGTTGGTATTCTTGTTATCTTCTTTGTGGCACGTCCGACGCTTACCATGCTTAAAGACTATGAAGCACAGCGTAAAGCTGGTGTAACGCGCTATACATTTGATCCTGCAAAATTCGGTATTAAAAACGCGCCTTATTGGGAAGAGCGTCATCTAAAAGAGCAACAAAGAATAGCGGCACAAGATCCTTTAAATAAAGAGCATCGTTAATCCTCTGTAAAGTATTTGCCTACTAGCCAGTTATCAAAAAAGCCCGAGACCATTGTCTTGGGCTTTTTTGTATGTGCGCTCTTGCCTCTTTTCTACTATATTCGGTCCTAAATAAAAGAAATACAAATGTTATAAGGCACTACTGGATTCCTTTTACATTGCATCGACTCAAATTATTAGCAGCAATTAATAGGCAGCAAAAAGCCCAACTCAATGGCTGGGCTTTAGGTATTTTTACATCATTTACTGTTTACAAGAAAGACTTAGTAAGTCTATTAACCAAAACTTATTTAGGCAATAAAACTGTATCAATTACATGCACTACACCATTGGTTGCCATCATATCAGTGGCAACGATGTTGGCGGTATTACCATTTGAATCTGTAATGACATTGGCATCACTAATCGTGATGGTTTGACCATTCGCCGTTTCAATCGCAGTACCGTAAGGAATATCAGCGGCTTTTACAACCATAGGTACGACATGGTATGGAAGCACACTTTTTAGCGTCGCTTGATCAGCAAGTAATTCTTCTTTGGTAATGTTCAACTTAGTCAATAAAGCAGCAAATGCATCATCAGTAGGTGCAAATACTGTGTACTTGTCTTCAGCCATCAGCATCGAATCAAGTCCAGCTGCCTGTAGTGCAGCGGTCAAGATGGTCAAGTCTTTATTGCCAGCTGCCATCTCACCAATAGTTTGCGTAGCTGCTGCTTCAGGGGCAACATCCGCTTCAACCATTGGTTCAGCTGCGACTTCTGGCTCAACGACTACATCAGTGGTTGCTTCTGGCTCAACTGGCTCAGCAACGACTTCTTTATCGTTACAAGCTGCTAATGACATTGCTGCCGCCACAACGGCGATAGATAGTAAGTTCTTTTTTAACATAAGACATTCCTTTGATATTAATAACTATTGAGTGAATAACAATTTGATAAGTACTGATTCGATAAGTAATAATTTTTGCATAAACAGTTTTTTTAAATGCACAATACTGTTTAGAATATGACATTCTTTAAAGGGACGTTATCTGAAATCATCTACAATATTAACTGATTGATTTTTAATTGATATATTCTTAGGTAGTAGCACTGTAGCAATCACGTATATAACACAGGCGTTTCGTTATCTGAATCTATAACGAATTTAAGAGCTGCGTAGAACAGCTCTTAAACGATTGATCTTATACGCATATAATGGCTAGTTTATAAAACCTTGCCAAAAGACTATCTAGGCATTAGAACTCTATCAATCACATGTACCACACCATTACTGGCAGTAATGTCCGTTTTTAAAAGATTTGCTGTACGTCCACTTTCATCCATCAATTTGCCTTGGGCTGTGACCATAAGCGTGTCCATGCTTAGCATTGTTATATTGCCTGGTCTAACATCCTTGGCATAAATAGGTGCTGCAGCGTTAATCACGTGATAGCTTAAGATTTTAGTCAATAGTGGTTTATTGGCAAAGAGCTGTGCTTTGGTCATGTTATTTTCTTGTAACGCTTGCATAAAGGCAGCATTGGTTGGCGCAAGAATCGTATAGTTGGCATTAGGATTAGAGAGCGCGCCCGCTAAATCAGCGGCAACGACAGCTTCTACCAGTACAGAGAAGTCAGGATTGCTTTGGGCAATTTGTACTACATTCATTTTTGCCATGGATTGGCTATGCATGGGCGCTTTCATAGGAGCGCTTTTGGCTGGCATCATATTGTTACAAGCACTTAGACCTGCAATTGAAACAGCTAAAGTACCAATAGCAGCGATTTTGATGATTTTCATAATATTATCCTTAATGAGTAAATATCTATAATCTGTTGGTTTTTATCTGGTAGGTCAGATGAGATTGGCTTTCCTTAGCAGCAACGCTTAACGATCTAATCACTGATTTGATAATGCATGATTAGCCATCAAAAATAATATATAGGCAAACTTGCAAATAAAATCATCAACCCTTACTAATAAGCACCGCTTATGAAACATCAATCCTTCTGAAATTAAATTAACATATCCTTAAGTGGCGTAAACGGCTATTTACGCTACTTTTTGTGGTGTGCATGTAATCTGTATTTGCATTATAAAGTGATACTTTTACGTTTATAATCATAAGTAAAGCTTTCTGTAACCCTAAAGATAAATGATATTCATTTGTGCTCACACGCTTTATGCAATAGACTTTGATAACCTGACATTGGCAATATATTTTCTGCTAAAATCATCTGTATTTATTTACTATTTTTTACTGGCATTGATGGTTTTGACGTCTTCTCTATTAAAAATTATAACGACTTTTTCCTCTTCTTTTTTATAACTTTGACTCTATAAGCAGCGCTCCTATGATTCCAACAGCCCGTTCTCAAACTGATACTTCTTTAACCAATCTAACTGACGCCAGTAACCCAAATGCTAATCCCAATGACTTTATATTGACGCCGCCTGCTGTATTCCCTTATAAGGATCAGCAGCTAACGGCGCGAGCGCGCATTACAGAGCAAATGGCAGCACGGATTTTGATGCTCGATGGCGCCATGGGCACGCATATTCAGAACTATAAATTAGAGGAAGCGGACTATCGCGGTGAGCGCTTTGCTGATATCAAGCAAGATGTCCGCGGCAATAATGATTTATTGGTGCTGACGCAGCCACATATGATTAAAGAGATTCATTTGGCGCATTTGGAATCCGGCGCTGATATTATCGAGACCAATAGCTTTAATGGTACGCGGCTGTCGATGGCAGACTACGATATGCAGTATCTCGTACCTGAGCTAAATAAAACGGCTGCTAAAATCGCACGTGAAGCCGCTGACGAATACACTGCGAAGAATCCAGAAAAACCACGCTTTGTCGCTGGGGTTATTGGTCCGACATCGCGTACTTGCTCGCTATCACCTGACGTCAATGACCCCGCCTTTCGTAATATTACCTTTGATGAACTGGTGCTGAACTATCGCGAAGCAACCTTGGCGCTAATGGAAGGTGGCGTTGATATCATTTTGATTGAGACTATTTTTGATACGCTCAATGCCAAAGCAGCAATCTTTGCCGTCACAGGCGTGTTTGATGATATCGGATTTGAATTGCCAATTATGATTTCAGGGACGATTACAGATGCGTCAGGTCGTACGCTATCTGGGCAAACGGCGGAAGCGTTTTATAACTCGATTCGCCATGCCAAACCGCTATCGGTTGGCTTTAACTGTGCGCTCGGTGCGGACGCCCTACGTCCGCATATCCAAACGCTATCGAATATTGCCAATACTTATGTCTCTGCGCATCCAAATGCCGGTCTGCCCAATGAGTTTGGCGAATATGATGAAACTGCCGATGAAACTGCTGCACTGCTTGAAGGCTTTGCCAAAGCAGGTATCTTAAATATTGTCGGTGGCTGTTGTGGTACAACACCTGAGCATATCCGTCAAATCGCTAATATGGTAGCAAAGTACCCACCGCGCATCATTCCTGAGATTCCGCCTGCCTGCCGCTTATCTGGTCTTGAGCCATTTACCATCAATAAAGACAGTCTATTCGTCAACGTTGGTGAGCGTACCAATGTCACGGGTTCGAAGAAATTCTTACGTTTGATTAAAACCGAAGCTTATCTTGAGGCGCTTGACGTTGCCCGTGACCAAGTCGAAGGCGGCGCGCAAATCGTCGATATCAACATGGATGAGGGGATGCTTGACTCCAAGCAAGCGATGATTCACTTCGTCAACTTGGTGTCAGGCGAGCCAGACATCAGCCGTGTACCGTTGATGCTGGACTCATCGAAATGGGACATTATCGAAGAAGGTCTTAAGCGCACTCAAGGTAAATGTGTCGTCAACTCTATCTCATTAAAAGAAGGTCACGCTGAGTTCGTTGAACGTGCTAAGCTCTGTATGCGCTACGGTGCAGCCATCATCGTCATGGCATTTGATGAAGATGGTCAGGCGGATACCTTTGAGCGTAAAACTCAAATCTGTAAACGCAGCTATGATGTGTTGGTCGATGAAGTGGGCTTCCCTTCTGAAGATATTATCTTTGATCCGAATATTTTTGCGGTTGCTACCGGTATCACTGAGCACAATAACTACGGTGCCGACTTTATTAACGCCACCAAATGGATTACGGAAAACCTGCCCAATGCGATGGTTTCAGGCGGTGTCTCTAACGTGTCGTTTAGTTTCCGTGGCAACCCAATTCGTGAAGCCATAAATTCTGTATTCCTTTATCATGCGATTCAAAACGGCTTAACGATGGGTATCGTCAACCCTGCCATGCTTGAGCTATATGATGACATTCCTGTCGAGGCACGCGATGCCATCGAAGATGTGATGCTTAATCGCAATCAAGGTGAAACTGGGCAAGATGCCACCGAACGCCTGATGACCATCGCTGAAAACTATCAAGACGGTGGTAAGAAAAAGGACAGCACCGTTGATATGACATGGCGTGAAGGCACCGTTGAAGAACGTATTGCCCATGCTTTAGTTAAAGGTATCACCACCTTTATCGAGGCCGATACTAAAGAGGCGTGGGAGAAATATCCGCGTCCGCTAGAAGTTATCGAAGGACCACTGATGGACGGTATGAATATCGTCGGTGATTTATTTGGTGCTGGTAAAATGTTCTTACCACAGGTCGTGAAATCTGCCCGCGTCATGAAGCAGTCGGTCGCGTGGCTAAATCCGTATATCGAAGCTGAAAAAGTCGAGGGTGAAAAGAAAGGTAAAATCCTCATGGCAACGGTTAAAGGCGACGTCCATGATATCGGTAAAAATATCGTCGGCGTGGTACTCGGCTGTAATGGCTATGATATTGTCGATTTGGGCGTCATGGTACCTTGTGAAAAAATCCTTGATACCGCGATAGCTGAGAAAGTCGATATTATTGGCTTATCAGGTCTGATTACCCCAAGCCTTGATGAGATGGTCTATGTCGCCAAGCAAATGCAAGAGCGCGGCATGACTTTGCCATTGATGATCGGTGGTGCAACGACCTCAAAAGCGCATACGGCGGTCAAAGTCGAACCACAATACCAAAACAATGGTGTCATCTATGTGGCGGATGCCTCACGCTCTGTCGGCGTAGTGACCAAGCTACTGTCAAAAGAGAATTGCCAAGGTCTCATTGATGAAACCCGCGAAGAATATATCAAGGTGCGTGAGCGTCTGGCTAAGCGCCAACCAAAGGCGGCGAAGGTCACATATGCCGAATCGGTCAAGATTGGCTTTCAGTATGATTGGGATAACTATGTGCCACCGACGCCTAATAAATTAGGGCAAGTGATCTTTGACAACTATCCTATCACTAACCTGCTGCCTTATATCGATTGGACACCGTTCTTTATCTCTTGGGGACTGGCAGGTAAATATCCGAAAATATTGCAAGATGATGTGGTTGGCGAAGCGGCGCGTGATTTGTTTGATAATGCCAATGAGCTGATGCAAAAGATGATTGATGAGAAATTAATCGTCGCTAAAGGGGTGTTTAAACTCATGCCTGCGCGCCGTACTGGTGCGGATACTGTCACCGTTTATGATAAAGCACCGACTAAGGGTGGCATAGCAGAATATCAATTTGAGCATTTGCGCCAACAAAGTGACAAAGCCAGTGGTAAGCCAAACTTTAGCTTGGCAGATTTTATCTCACCATCGGATATGTCCACGGATTATCTTGGCGGCTTTACCGTTTCGATCGTTGGAACAGAAGCGCTGGCTGAGAAGTATAAAGCGGCTGGTGACGACTATAATGCCATTATGGTACAAGCCTTGTCCGACCGCTTAGCCGAAGCCTTTGCCGAACATCTGCATGAGCTGATTCGTAAAGAATACTGGGGCTATCAGGCTGATGAGAGCTTAACCAATGATGAGATGATTAAAGAAAAATACGTCGGTATCCGCCCAGCACCTGGTTATCCTGCTTGCCCTGAACATACGGAAAAAGGCAAACTGTTTGAATGGCTTGGTACGGGCGATGCCATCGGTACGACCTTGACTGAAAGCTATGCGATGTGGCCTGCGTCATCAGTCAGCGGCTTTTATTACTCACATCCTGATAGTGAGTACTTTAACGTCGGTAAGATCAGTCGTGATCAGTTAGAGAGTTATGCTGAGCGTAAAGGTTGGGATATGAAGACTGCTGAGAAGTGGTTGAATCCGAATTTGTAATAGATCGATAAACATATCTATTTTAAAGTAATACTTGTATTCAATTATAGGTTCTCCTATAATTGTAAGTAACAGCACCGCCACCTCTATCTATCTCCTCTGGTCACATTGGGTTAGAAAACGTGGCGGTTTTCTATTATCCAAATTTTATTATTTAATAACTCCTAAACCCGTTAGGGCAATCGCTTTATTTTTTGGTACAGGAAACTGTGATAAGAGTTTATTAAGCTCTGTTTCCCAATTAGAATTTGGACTAATTACCGTCATTAGATGTTGTATCATTTTTAAATAAAAATATATGCGTTTGTTATCTAGCTGATGGAGAACAGGTACACTTCTATCGATCTGAGCAATAATATCAATATTGACGTTCCATAGCCGTCCATGATGAGCACATATGTTTCTAATATAGTTTAACGACTTTAACCAACTTGCAAAAACTTTAGCATTATTAATACCATATAATTTTGCGATTTGCTACTGTTGCTTACCTCTTAAACCTGTGTATAGTGTGGTTATAGAACCAAAGTCTAATACCTCAATTCCGACCCAAATTGGTAAATACTGGTAATGGTTAAGATGATGCTCAATAAATGGAGACTTTTTTGCTTTTTTAATTTGCTCTTGATATCTATTTAGCCATGTATCATAGCTCCAGTATCTATTTTCGGATTTTATAAATCGCTGATCAAAATTATCAGTGTTCAGATGAGCATTTGGACTAATACGTCCTAACGTATGAGCGATATTAGTTCTTACTGACATTTCAATATTTTCTAGTGCTCGTAGGCATAGCAAACGTAGTTGTTTATCGAATAGATAAATATTAAGCACATCATCAAAAGTAGTACCTGTTATAAAGTTATCGCTACGTGAGTTATTTGACAACATTATGCGAAAAGAATACCAGTACCCGCTTAGTCGATAATAATTAACTTGCGACAAAACATACTCTGCGTTAGCTTTATCTTCAAAGATCATTCCTCTACTTTCAAGTGTAGCAACTTGCTCTTTAAAAGATTGCCATTTTTTAGGTGACCGTTTTTTGTTTGTACCGGTAGTCATATTTTTTAGCACTATTATTTATGTTAAACATTATAAGGAAAACTATCATTCATTTGAAAATAGTACGGTAAATTTATTCATCCCTATACTTCCCCCGCCGACACTTCTCCGAACAATAAATCACCTGCTCCCAATCCTTTTCCCATTTCTTGCGCCAGGCAAAAGGACGCTGGCAAACGGGGCAGATTTTTTGCGGTAGGTTTGCTTTTTTATGTGCCATTGTCTGCTCCCATTTCCCTATATCTTTACTTCATCATTAATGCCTATTTATCTTCTTTTTGATGATCCAACCCTTCATACTTCTTCACGCGACGGCATTGGTCGGAGCAATAGACCATGCTCTCCCAGTTTTTATCCAACTTTTTAGTCCAACTAAATTCGCGCTCGCAGACAGGGCAGAGTTTTTTACGGACGTTCTTCTTTTTATGCGCCATGATATTTACCTTTAAATTAAAAAAATCGCTTAACGACCCCAAATTGGTGAGCGCACTACTCCGCCCGTTTTACTGCTAATTGCATAACTGGTATTCCCTTCTAGAGAATGGATAACCAAGCTGCCGCCACTTTGACTGCTTTGACCGCCTACTTGTCCACCCAAATTTGACTGACGCGTCGGATAGATGGCGTATTGCCCAGAAGGCGACAGTCGCGCTGGCTCATCGAGTCCCGTTTCTGCCAGATTGATGACTTGTCTGGTGGTAAGCATCATTACTGACGCCTTACGACCATTAAGATATGCCAAACGTTGACTATCTAAGCTAAGCTGAGGACTAGCAGCATAGGCTCCCGTCGATATCAGCGCGGCGTTGCCCGTGGCAAAGCTATAACGATAAATGCTTGGGCGACCAGCGCGGACTTTATCACTGGTATAGACAAAGCTCTGCCCATCGCTGGCATAGCTTGGCTGCACTTCAGTACTCGGTAAAGTGGTAAGCTGTTTGGTACTGCCATCACTGAGCTGCATTTCATAAATATTGGCATTGCCGCCAACGGTTGAGCTATAAAGCAGCTTTTTACCATCGGGTGAGAATGACGGTGATAAATTGCTACCTTCTACATTGACGACCAAATTATGACTACCACTTTTGACATCGTAAATATAAATCTTTGGATGCTGACGCGCGGCTTGTTTGCTATAAGCGAGCATTTGACCATCCACTGACCACGTAGGCGCGTAGATATAGCCATTTAGCTGATCAATCAATTGACGCCCGCTACCATCAGGGCGGATACGATATAGCGTCGAGACCTTGGCAGCACCCACGCCTTGCTCCTCTACATAAGCAATATAACCTTGTCGATCTATTGCTGGCATGCCAATAGTGAGCGGATTATTAATAGCCATCGCGCTAGGCGCTTTGGACAAAGCAGTTGGCATGGTCTGGCAGCCTGTTAATACTGCCAGCATTGAAAGCATGATAATAGGAACAGTACTGTTTAGACTACGAATATTAACAGTCGGTTTTAAGACAGTGGTTTTTAACATAAGATAAAGTCCTATAGATCCATTCGATATGAGCTATTTAAAACGTGCAACTTACTATTAATAATATCAAGTAGAAGAGTGCTAAATGAAATATAAGTCATCAGGAACAGTGATGTCGCTAGTGTAACGCAGATTGGTCTCTTCTTTTAAACAAAAATTTTAGACGAAAAAATGCCCCACTGCTAAGTGAGGCATTTTTTATATACGGTTATAGTATAACGATAGTAACTGACTGTCTCTATTATTTAGCAACCGCTTTAAAATGAGCGACTTGACTGTTATTTTTGATGGTCAAGATAGGCGTGTTGTTTGCATTGGTGCTGATGCTATATTTACCTTGTACCGTAGCAAGCGTCGCTGTATCAAAGCTGGCTTGTGGCTCAGGGCATGCCATCATAGTAGATAGAACATTGCCTAATACAACATTGCCATTTACAACATTATAGTTAGAACCCATGTTATTACAAGTATTGACAAACGCAACACGGTCATTGCCGTTGTCTTTGAAGAATTTTAGGGTAAGTGGTTTGGCTGGATCAAAGAATAGCTGAGTGACTTTATCGCCATTTGCGCGCTTTGCATCAACAAGCTGCCAATCATATGCTTGTAGTGCATTAGCAGTAATTGGTTGAGTCACAGGTGCCGTTACGATAGGAGCAGTCTGGCAACCAGCAGCCAATGTACCTACAGCAAGGGTCGCAGCCATCATCATTTTAGTCATGTTTTTCATATAAACTCCTATAAGTTTCAAATATTAATATACATAATAAGATATTCATTGTTTATTATTTTAATCAGTAGCGTTTGCTCTGATCAATTTGTTGTTTTCTTTAGTTTAAACAATGGGACTATTATGCCTATTTCTCATAAGCCTATCATGATAGATTGAGTACCAATTAACGCTATCTTTGTACCATTTTACGGTATTTTTGCTAACATGCCTTGCTAAGCCAGTTATTAACTGCTAACACACTATCTTTTGTCTTATTCTTAAGAATTTCTTTACTGCCTAAAAGCTTATCAAGCTATATTTACGGTTTTTTACTTACCTTTGAATTCATATCTATAGCCTGTCTTTTTGGTTAATTTGTATCGGCAGCTTTCTGCTGCTGTAGGGCGGCATAACCTGTTAAACGCTTGCGTTCAGAGTCGTTGAACAGTTGCCTTTCAATCTGATTGATTTGAGCTTGTGATTGCGTTTGTGATTGACTGGTACTTTGTTTTAGAAGCTGCTGTTTTTGTGCTTGGTACTGCTTGAAACGCTTATCAAAGCTAGCGTCTGCTTGATCTACTTGCGCTAAGCGTGCTGCCGCTGGTGCACCGACCAGCTCACGACGCATATTATACAGCGCTTCAGGTGTGGCACCTTTTGCTTGCATTTGCTCTGTACGTGTCATCAGCTCATTTAGATTGGCTTGCTGGGCGATATTGGTTTTGGTTGCATTGTCTGGCATACGACTGATGTAATCTTGTTTTGCGGCATCTTTTTGCGCTTCAGACAGCTGGGCATTCTGACTGATTCTGACCATCTCCATACTATAGTCGTCATACTCATCTTCTGTCCCAAAGAAAGCAATAATGGTTTCTTTATCAAAATGCTGTTGGCGCAATCTAGCGACATCTTGTTTCTGCTGAGCGACAACACTTAAGTCCAGCTCGCCACTTTGGGTCGCTTGCAATTGCAGCGTACCGTATTTTTTCTCAATCTCAGGTATGGCTTTGAGATAAGCCACATATTGATCAAATATAGCCACCGCTTGACTGGCGGCTGGCTCTGGCGTATGACTGCGAATATAACTCTCTACGCGAGCGTAAATAGCTGACTCCTCTTCTTCACCCAGCGCTGATAAAAAATAATCAAACAAACGCCTTAAGCCTTCTGTGATGACCAGTTGCTTGTTTTCATCAATAATAATCTCACCATCGACATCTGTCCCTTGTAAGGAACGCGGTAGACTCTCAAGCCCTGTGGTAAATTTAATTATGTTTTGATTCGATTTTTGGCTCATATTGCTATCAGAGCTCGCTTGATCTACGGTATTAGCGTTAGCTTGATTGTCTAGCGTTATAGCATCCGCTTGAGAAAAAGCGTTGCTATTGTTAACAGGCTTGAACCACCAAATAATCGCTACTATTAGAACGACTATCACAGCGATGATGACTGGCAAAAAGGGTGAACGGCGATTATTTGACATAACGAGAATATCTTATTTGATCAATGGGTTTATGTATGGATTTACGATATAGTCAAAATACTCTAAAAACGCGATGGTACTGCGGGTACAAATTTTTTGCAGCCTCTGTCTGCATGGGCACAGCAAGCAAGAAAAATTGATACCAGCAGTACATAATGTGTCGATATTACTTTTCACTGACTATAGATAAAAACGAATAAAGAAAAAGGGTCATTTCAGTATTGACCCTTTCTCTTCTCTCTAAAAGCTATAAATCTGCTAACTCATATATGAACGTTATAAATTGGCTTTTTTCAGACGATTGACGTGATCACGATACAAAGTTTCTGGATCAGGCTGTCCCCACGCTGTTAAGGCAAGAATTTGATTGGCTGAATCTAAGTGGTTCATACTATAGTCGTCTCGAATCACATAACCCAGTCGGCTTGAGCAGGCAGATACCAAGCCATCGTTGGGATCATTGTCAAAGGTTGTCCCTGTGAGTGCGAGCAAATAATCACTAGGATCAATACCATTGGTTATTTGCCCAACGCCACTAAATGAGTAATACTTGATACCATTAACTTCAGTATTTGTAGGTTGACCACAATAGCTGGTCGGCATCGCCGCAGGAAATTTAGCATTAAACTTGGCAGCACCATCAGTTGATAACGCGACAGCTGTATTCCAAGCTTCTTGTTTATTAAGTTCTGTTGGGCTCGTACCTGAGCCAATATCCGTAACGCCACCGAATAGCTGTAAGAAAACAGATACCGCTTGTGTCACCAAACTATCCTCAGAAAGCGTTTGCATCACTGCATCTGCCGTTTTTGAGCCTTGTTCTGGACTGGAAATAGCAGTGACAGAAGCGACATACTTTGGTGCCACGCCAGCGACATAACGAACATCAATACCGCCTTGACTGTGACCCAATAAATTCACTTTTGGGCTGCCTGAAATGGCACTGATGGTTTTTACTTTCTGTAAAAGCTGCTCGCCGCGAATTTCGCTATTATTAAAAGAAGAGCTTTTTGTGGTGTACACTTGACTGCCACCGCTCATGAGTGTTTCAGGAATACCATAAAAATAATCGACCAAGCCGAACATCTTAGTAAAGCCTCCCATACCATGGGCTAGTACTATTGGATATTTGGTTTTGGTATAATCTGAGGTGAAGTACTGACTACTCACGAGCTGGCAGCCGTCAGCATTTGCACAGTTGTAATATTGACCAGATGCTTGAGCAGAGGTGGTTTGCATAGTCATCAAAAGCATACCGGTGGCAATGGCACCTAATGACGGTAGAGCTACACTTGGTGTTAGCACAGCGCGGAGAGAGGGTTTTATAAACATAACAACATCCTTGTTATCGTAAACGTGATTCTATCTTTATATGCCTTGTTTGTTGCATCCTGCACAAAGCGGTATAGAGGGCTACTAAATCATTTAGCAAACAAAATTACAATACTTATATATTCTGTAACATTCAACTGGTTTTTGACATTCACACGCCTATTATGATGACTCTATAGTCATTTTTATGTATATAAAGTCAGTCAATATCGATATGATTGAAATATTCAATAACTTGCATTCAAGCAGCAACTTGTGCGTTTATGCTATAATTGATGACCTAAATTCTATAACTATAAGTACGACGATGATGACTAAAAAATCTCTTATCCAATCTCCTGAAGCCATAGAAAAAATGCGCGTGGCTGGTAAACTTGCCAGCGATGTCCTTGTGTTGCTTGATGAGCATGTCAGAGTGGGCATCAGTACTGAAGCACTGAACCAAATTGCCCATGATTATATCGTTAATGTGCAACAAGCTATTCCTGCACCGCTTAACTACAATGGTTTTCCAAAATCTATCTGCACCTCGATTAACCACGTGGTTTGTCATGGTATTCCATCCGAAAATAAATTGCTAAAAGACGGTGATATCATCAATATCGATGTGACCGTGATTAAAGATGGCTATTATGGTGATACCTCAAAAATGTGGATCGTCGGCAATGGCTCTATTATGGCGCAGCGTATCTGTAAAGTGGCACAAGACGCGCTATATGCTGGTATGAGCGTGGTCAAGAATGGTGCACGTTTGGGCGACGTCGGTGCGGCAATCCAAGCAGTGGTTGAACCTGAGCGTTTTAGTATCGTGCGTGAATTCTGTGGTCACGGTATCAGTAATGAGTTCCACCATGAGCCGCAAGTCATGCACTATGGTCAGAAAGGTACGGGCTTTGAGCTAAAAACTGGCATGACCTTTACCATCGAACCAATGATTAACGAAGGCAAATGGCAGACTAAGATTTTACCGGATGAATGGACTGCTATCACTAAAGATCGCAAGCTATCCGCCCAGTGGGAGCATACCATGGTCGTAACGGATAATGGCTGCGAAGTATTCACCACGCGCCCCGAAGAAGATTTGAGTTTTTTGACTCAGTAATACAATAAAAGATCGCTTAGGCGGTCTTTTTTTCGCCTATGATTAATGGTTGTCCCCCACTATTCTTGATGGTCTTTTATCTTTATAATTTCTGTATATTATCGATCGCTTTTTTTTAGCGATCCATATCTACTGAACCGGATTTCAAACTTTTAACTGGATAAATCTCATGTTTAATTGTGATGTCACCGCTATTGATTTAACACCGATGCCTTTGTTATCAGCAGACGATATGACAACTGCCTCTCTATCTCCGTCAACAGACATAAGCGTGATAGAAAAACCGCTATTTGGTATTCCTGAATGGTTGCTTCAAATCAATGACGATATCAGCCGTGCACTCGAACGCGGCGTCAATATTCGGCAATTGGTTAACGCTCGTGCTTGCGTCATTGATGATTTATTGATTGAGTTATTTAAATACTTTGAGCTTAATAAAACGGATTTGGCACTGTTTGCAACCGGTGGCTATGGTCGTGGTGAGTTGTCACTCTACTCAGATATCGATATTTTACTGCTCATGCCTCATGATATTGACGCCGATACCAATAAAAAAATCGATAATTTGGTGGCGATCTTATGGGACATTGGACTTGAGCCAGCGTTATCAGTGCGCAGTGTCAGTGACTGCTTGGAGGCGGCGCTTGATCACACGATTGCCAGTGCGTTATTAGAGGCTCGTCTATTAATAGGCAACGACGCCTTGCAAGATGTCCCGCATCAAATAGTGAACAATCAATGGTCACCGCGCGCGTTTTTTGACGTAAAAATCAATGAAGCAAAAGCGCGATATCTACAGCACAATGCCACAGAATATAATCTTGAGCCCAATATTAAAACTGCTCCCGGTGGTCTGCGTGACATTCATATCATCGGTTGGGTGACCAAACGTTATTTTCGGGTTAGTAAGCTCTATGATCTGGTGCAGCAGGACTTTTTAACTGAAAAAGAATTCGATGAATTAAGTTTTGCAGAAGGCTATCTATGGCAAATACGGCACTATCTGCATGAGTTAACAGGTCGCAATGAAAACAAACTGTTGTTCGATTATCAGCGCGAGATTGC
The DNA here is from genome assembly GCF_904846555.1 of Psychrobacter sp. DD43. Taxonomy (NCBI): domain Bacteria; kingdom Pseudomonadati; phylum Pseudomonadota; class Gammaproteobacteria; order Moraxellales; family Moraxellaceae; genus Psychrobacter; species Psychrobacter sp. DD43. The sequence goes on along the minus strand of NZ_CAJHBE010000002.1, from coordinate 185,415 downwards.
CCAACTGATGGGCTATGAGCCCCAACCAGATGATCAACCAAATGACTCGGTAGAGCGCTTTATGCGCGATTACTATCGCTGTGCCATGCAAATATCGACATTGTCTGAAATGCTGACCAATCACTATTATGAAACCATCATCGAGCCGCAACTGCCTGATGAGGAACGCCCAAAAAAACAGCCTATTAATGCCCGCTTCAATCAAGTCGGCGAGCAAATTGCAATGGCGCATCACCGAGTATTTGCTCAGCATCCTGAATCGATTTTAGAGATGTTTTTACTCATGGGTCAGTATGGCATCAAAAATGTCCGTACCCATACCTTGCGCGCCCTTAAGATTGCAGCACGCGGTATTGATCAGGCTTATCGAGACAACCCTGCGCACCAAGCATTATTTTTAGCCAACTTAAAAGAGCAAAATTATCTCTTTCACCGCCTGCGTACCATGAATCGCTACGGTGTTTTGGGCAACTATATCCCAGCTTTTGCGCAAGTTACTGGGCTTATGCAGTATGACTTGTTCCATCGTTATACCGTTGATGCCCATACCTTGTTTTTGATTCGTATTTTGCACCGTTTTACGGATCCGCATTTTTATGAAGATTTCCCGCTCGTGAGCTCCATCTTTCAGCGTATTGAGCGTAAAGAGATTTTGGTCTTGGCGGCGATGTTTCATGACATTGCCAAAGGTCGTGGCGGCAACCATAGTCAACTTGGCGAAATCGAGTCGATTGAGTTTTGTCTGGCTCATGGTATGAGTACTGCAGACGCCAATCTGGTTGGCTGGTTGACCCGTTATCATCTGCTAATGTCGATGACGGCGCAGAAAAAGGACATCTCAGACCCAGAGGTTGTGACGCTATTTGCAGATTTGGTGGGTAACGTCACCCATCTAAATCATCTGTATGTGTTAACTGTCGCTGATATGAACGCCACCAATCCACAGCTTTGGAACAGCTGGCGTGCGACCCTTATGAAACAGCTATATTCGCAAACGCGCCGTATTTTGCGGGCAGATATTGATGCCCCAACCAATCGTCAGGATATGATTAGTGCCACGCGCAAGCAAGCACTGATAATGCTAGATAACGTCGACAATCAGCATATGAATCGTGATGAGGTGTTGAGATTGTGGGATGATTTGGGCGATGAGTATTTTTTGCGTGAAATTGCAGAAGATATCTTATGGCATACTGAGGCGATTTTGAATCATCCGCCCATTGGGCGTGCGTCAAATGCTGACAGTCCGCCACTAGTCGTCTTACGTGAGCATCGGGAACTGGCGCTGGATGCGGTGCAAGTTTTTGTTTATACCCAAGATCAGGTCAATTTGTTTGCCGTGACTATGGCTGTATTTGATCAGATGAATCTCGATGTATTGGATGCCCGTATTATCACAGCGACCCGTGATTTTGCACTCGATTCTTACGTACTACTCGATCGTAGCGGTACTTTACTGGTCGATAGCGACAGTCAGCAAGAGCTTAAGCAACGACTGATTGATGCCTTTAAAAACCCTACCTCGCCCAAACTGACCAACAAACGGATTCCACGCCAGCTTAAGCATTTTAATGTGGCAACGACGATTAACTTTGAGTTTAATGAGGCCTCAAGTCAGCATATTATGAGCTTAGAGACCCTTGATCAGCCAGGTTTGCTTGCGCGTGTTGGACAAGTATTTTTGCAGCAGCAGATTGAAGTACATGCCGCACGTATTACTACGCTTGGCGAGCGTGCAGAAGATATGTTTTATATCAGCGATCAAAACGATCAAGCACTGAGCGCTGATAAACTTAAGATGTTAAAAACGGCACTGATAGACAGTCTTAGTCTCCGTAATGACGCTATTTAACTTGCCTTTTTATATCAAGCTTTTATAGATGATGTCACGAGCATATTCCTTCAGGGCATCATCGGCAAGCTCTAGAGGCAGTATATCTGCTTCTACCTTTTGCTCGCCATACATCAAGCGTCCCGCATCGACCTCCTTTTGTAGGAGGCGGTGCAAGCTTGCCAAATGAAATTCTGCATTATAATATCGGTAGATTTGCTTCAAAGTAATAGGTGCTTTGGCATGAACATCGCGATACAAGCTATCGGAAGCCAAGATAGTCATCTCATTAAGCGTCTCTTCACGCGACAAATCGGCTTGATTAATCTTATATTGCAACTGCCTAGCAAATCTGTCTTTAAAACTCAGCATCACAATAAAAATTAAGGTTTGTATGACAAATAAAGCGATGTATTGCCACAGAGGTAACGATATATCTAGCAACTTACTAAGCAGCATGAGCACCATGGCAACGACTATATAGCTGACCAATTGCCACAGCAGCCACATCATAAAACTGTGATCGCCAAACCAAAACATTTGACGTTCTCGTAATAGTGTCAACTGCTGGCGTGATTTCCACCAAGTCTGTTCACGCTGCTTTAACTGCTTATAAACGTCAAGACTTTCATGAGTATCAAAGTATTTTTCATTGATATCCTTAGCATCGAGACTGTCCGTTTTCAATATACTAGACATATCAAATTATTCCTAAAATATGCTGTCAGAAAAACCAACATTTATCTTTACTTAATGATACATACATCATGTCGCTTTTATAATAACGCGTTACGATATGGCCACATGATTACCTATTTTTACAGTTATATCGTTAAAATAGTGGTGATTCAATGTGCTCTATTAAAGTCATTACAAAGCGCTAGAGGTAAATATAATAAGAAAAAGACAAAAAATAAGAGAAGTGCTACACTGCTTAAATGTAATTTTTCTTTATAACTTTATTATTAACTGTCTATTATAGTTAGCCTACCTATGAATCACAACTTGACGACCCTACACCCTTATCCATTCGCTAAGATGGCAACTTTGCTGGCTGGAAGCGTTCCAGCCCACGGCTATGATGAAATCAAGCTGGGTATTGGTGAGCCAAAACATGCGCCACCAGCATTTGTTTTGGACGTACTACGCGAAAACTTGGACAAAATAAGCCATTATCCGACCACAAATGGGCTGTTTGAGCTGCGTCAAACCATTGCTCATTGGCTTGAGAAGCGCTTTTTCTTAAATCACCTCAACCCTAATACGCAAGTATTGCCAGTAATGGGCACACGTGAGGCAATATTTAGTATCGTGCAGGCAGTGATTAATCACGAGACAGAGAGTGTTAGTCAGACGGCAACGCTCAACCAATCGCCTACGCCTATAGTAGTTATGCCCAATCCCTTTTATCAGATATATGAAGGGGCGGCGATATTAGCGCAAGCAACGCCTTATTTTATCCCTTGCACCTCAGACAATAGCTTTAAGGGTGATTTTCGTAGTGTGCCAAAAGACGTCTGGACGCGTACACAGCTCTTATTTGTCTGTAGCCCAAACAACCCAACCGGTTCAGTGATGACGATGGATGACTGGGAGCAAGTGTTGCGCCTATCAGACCAATATGGCTTTATCATTGCCAGCGACGAGTGTTATAGCGAGCTGTATTTTGATAAAGCGCCAATAGGCTTGCTGCAAGCCTGCGCGGCTCTTGGTCGACACGATTTCAAAAATTGTCTGGTGTTTCACTCTTTATCGAAGCGCTCAAACCTACCCGGTTTGCGCTCAGGCTTTGTGGCAGGCGATGCCGCTATCTTGCAGGCTTATTTACAATACCGCACCTATCAAGGTTGCGCGATGCCGATACCTCATCAGCTGGCGTCTATCGCCGCTTGGGAAGATGAGAAGCATGTGGCGCACAATCGAGCGCTGTATCAAGAAAAGTTTGCACTCTGGATGTCGGAGCTTGGAGAATTACTGGAGTTACGTATGCCTGAGGCAGGATTTTACTTTTGGATAAAAGCGCCTGAGCAATTCGGTGGTAATGATGAGCGTTTTGTCAAAGCACTCTATGAGGATGCCAATATTCACGCGCTTGCCGGACGTTACCTATCACGCGAGGTCAATGGTGAAAATCCGGGGCAAGGCTATGTGCGTATTGCTTTGGTGGCAAGCGTCGAAGAAAGTCGCGAGGCAATCAAGCGGATTCGTCAATTACTCGGTGCTTAAAATCCCTATTTAAAACGCATTAAGCTTAACAAACCGCCAATAACCACAATAATATTATGGTTATTGGCGGTTTTCTGTTAAAGAATGCTATAGTAAGTCTTATAGCCGAATCATACAGCACCGCCATTTGATGATATATAGTCAAAATATCTCAAAAACGCTACAGTGCTGCTGATATAAATTTTTTGCCGCCTCTGTCTGCGCAGGCACAGCAAGCAAGAAAAATGAATATCAGCAGTACTTGATGTATCGATATTACTTTTCCCTGACTGTATTTATCATACTTACATCCCTCTTATTGCTTATGCCATCAAGGATGATGCCATGCCCCATCTTGATTTTACCCAACCACCATTTGATGTATTAAGTGCCGCTGAACGCCAAAGTATCAAAAAAAATACCCAAGTGCGTTATCTTGCCAAAGATGAGATGTTACCAGCGGATGATTTGCAGTACTTCTATGTGGTGCTTAAAGGTCATGTCGAGCAGCTGTTAGATGGTGATTTTGTCGCCTCTTATTTGGGCAACAACCATACTACCCATCTTAATAGTAATGATTGGTTTGATAGCAGACGCTCACCAGAGTCGCTCATAGAAGATGGGCTGCAAGAAGATAAAAACATTGATTCGCAGCCGGCTGCTTATCAGTTTCGCGCGATCGAAGATACTTTATTGCTGCAAGTAAATGGGGTAACCATTGATAAAATCGGTGCCCAAAACCATTTCGTACGCCAGTTATTATCAGAAAATCTACCCGAGCGTCTAAAAGCCTTACAGCTGCGGCGTAGTGGACAGCATTTAGATGCAGCAAGCTCTGACTCTGACGACCCTCAAGAAGTACAGCAAATCATGCTACAACCAGTGATTGATATCACTTTATTGCCAGTCCATATCGTTGATGCTGACAACAGCCTATACCAAGCAGCTCGTATCATGACTGAGGCTGGGCTGAAACATGTTTTGGTACGCCCAACCGATCATTGGCAAGATGCCAACCCCTCTGATCGCACCTTAGGTATCCTCACCGATAATGATATCTGCCGCGCTGTCAGTGATCAACAAAATCCTGCTATAACGCCTTGTCAAAATTACGCAAGTTTTAACCTGCGTACCATTGATGCGGACGATGAAATTGGTGACGCATTATTGACCATGACCCGCTATCGCATTCATAGGCTACCGGTGATAGATACGCACGGCAAAGTCATCGGCGTGCTTGGGCAAAGCGATATGCTTGCTCACATTGGTCATCACTCGCAGCTGATTAGTATTGAAATCGAACAAGCCACAGATTTGCCAAGTTTGGCGACTGCCGTTGAGCTCATCGGACGCTATATTCGCGCGCAACATCAAAACGGTATCAAGATGGGCAACGTCAGCCGCATGGTACAGACTCTCAACGCACAAGTATTTACCAAGCTTTGGCAACTTATCGTTCCTGATGACGTCATGGAAAATACTTGTGTTATCGTCATGGGTTCCGAGGGTCGCGGCGAGCAAATCATGCGTACCGACCAAGACAATGCGCTCATCATTCGTGATGGTTATGAGCATCCTGAGCTGGCAAAATTTGCCGATACCTTTAATCAGCACTTAGCAGATCTTGGTTATCCGCTGTGTGACGGCAATATCATGATGAACAATCCCTTGTGGCGGCAACCATTAAAAGCGTTTAAAGCGCAGATTGGTACATGGTTTAAAAATACCGAGCCGATGCACAGTATTTATTTATCCGCCATATTCGATGGTGAATATGTTTGCGGTGATGAATCGCTACTGATTCAGGTTCGTGAACATCTAAAGACGGCCCACCGTCAGTCAGACTTGATGTTCGTGCGGCAGTTTGCACTAGCAGCGCTGCAGTTTGGCGATATGAATCGATGGTGGCAAAAGCTAGTACCGTTATTGGGTGGTAAACCAAGCGCTTATACTATTGACCTCAAAAAATCGGGTATCTTTCCGCTGGTACATGGCATCCGCACCTTGGCGTTAGAACATGATATCTTCAGCGACCCTAGCAGCAAAGGTCGCCTCAAAGCTTTGGTACAGATTCATGCCTTAACCCAAGAGCGGGCGGATACCTTGCTTGAAGCCCTAGAATTCTTTATGGCACAGCGCCTATCAGTCGCGCTATCGACAGACAATAAGTATGCAAAAGAAGTCAATCCAACGACGTTATCTGCCCTTGAACGTGATTTACTAAAAGAGTGCTTAGCGGTGGTAAAAAGCTTTAAAGCACAGTTAAGCCGCCATTATCAGCTTGAGATTGGTTAGCATCATTATCTGGCTATGTGATTGTTAAATATTAAAATAGGACAGCTATGGAGATAAACGCGTATGAGTTGGCTAAAAAATCTGTCTGTTTCTTGGCAAAAAAACCAGTTACAACGCCCTGAGCTCGCATCAATGTTTACGACGTCCGCCTCTGAACAGTGGGTCGCGATTGACTGCGAGATGACGGGACTCAATCCAAAAAAACATCACCTGCTGTCAGTAGCTGCTATTCATATAAATGGTAATAAGATTGATACCGGAAATGGGCTGCATTTGCTTTGCAAGCCGCCTGTCATGCCTGAGCGCGATACCATTGTGATTCATGGACTGCGCACCGCCGATGTTGAGCATTCGATGAGTTATGATGAGATGCTCTCGTTACTACTACCCTTTATTTGCAATCGACCGTTAGTCGGGTTTTGCCCGCAGATAGATGTTGGGTTTTTAAATCCTTTGGTCAAACGCTATATGGGTACTCATCTGCCCAATGAGATTATCGATATCCGCCACCTTTATAGCCGGCGTATGATGGGTCGCAGCCAAGGGCTCCCGAGTCAAGCGCAGCATTTGAATAGTATCTTGGCGCATTATAATATTCCTGAGCTTGGCACCCACGATGCTTATAATGACGCCATCATGACAGCGATGGCATTTTTGCATATGCGTCAAAACTTATAATCAAAATGTAATATCCAAGCATTTTGGATAATATGTTTTGATAAGGTGTTTGGATAAACCATTAAGATAAAACCAGGTTTGCCACTATAGTCAAAATATCCTAAAAACGCTACGGTACTGCGGGTATAAATTTTTTGTAGCCTCTGTCGGCTAGCTACAGCAAGCAAGAAAAATTAATACCCGCAGTACGTAATGTATCGATATTGGTTTTCACTGACTACACATGCTACGGCTACGCCAAAACAGCAACTCATGTTACCATAGCCTGTTTTTGCCACCTGATGATAGGCTGCTCATGCGCTCCTTAGTAAAATCTATTCTGCTTAAAACGCATAACCCTTCTATACGGACTACTTCCCCTCTGACAGCCGGCAGCCAATATCTGCATAAGCCGAAAAATGTCGGTCAACGCTTATCTTTATTTGCATTCGTTATTGCTCCTATTTTAGCGCCATTACAGGCACAAGCTGCCTTACCACAAGAGATTGAGACCGCATTAGCGCGAGCCCATTTAAGCACAGCAGATATCAGTATTGTCATTACGCCAGTGGGTGACAAAAACGCCAGTCGCTTGCCCTCTGCTATTCAGGTTATCGACAGTAAAAAGGCGGTTAATCAATTGCAGCCTGCAAGCTCGGACGAAATAAATACCGATGCTAATAACAGCAAGCAAAAGCTGGCGAATAACACTGTTCCTAAATCGCAGGCAATTCACCACAGCCCATTGCTAACCATCGAAAAGCAGACCATCAGACAGCACGAAAGGCAAATACATGCTTATACTGATGATCCTTACACTTATCAAAGCTTAGAGAGTATTCCGCCATTACTGCCCGATGACGCTTCAACGTCTGTTAAGCATCTTACTAGTAGTGGCATCAATAATGATGCTGATAAAAACAATAACGACAGTAGCAATAAAAATCAGAAGGCTAAAACCAACCCATCGATAAAAATCTCATTTTCACCGTTACTCAGTCATCAGCCTGATATCGCGCGCACGCCTGCCAGCACGATGAAACTCGTCCCTAGCTTTATTGCCTTAGATACCTTGGGTGCTGACTTTGTCTGGCATACGCGCGTTTATCATACTGGTATTGTCATTGGTGATACATTGCTTGGCGACTTGGTGATTCAAGGCAGTGGCGACCCAAAAATGACCCATGAGCGCTTACAGCAATTGCTCTATAAAGTGAAAACAGCAGGTATCCGTCATATCGATGGCGATATCATTGTAGATAGCGCCATTTTTAACCACGTCACTAAAGATCCTGCGGCATTTGATAACGCGCCTTTACGTCCTTATAACGCCAGCCCTGATGGTTTTTTGGTAAATTTCAGTACGATTGCTATCCAAAGCTATCCATTAGATAATGTACAAGCACAGCTGACCTATACGCCGCAGCTGGCAGATTATAAGTTGCCAAGCACGATAAATATACGCTCATCTGCCTGTGGTCAAGCCCGTTATAGCTTATCGCCGCAGTGGCAAGCAACTCAGCTAACCTTTGACACTTCTTTACCCGATAACTGCGGCGACCATGCTTTTTATGTCGCTTATCCTGATGCCAAAGATTTTGCCGCTCGCGTAATCAAAGCCAAATGGCAGGCACTAGATAACACGCTAACGGGCAACGTTATCGCTCAAGAAACGCCGTATAATAATACAAACCCCACATCAGCGCGCGGTTTGGCAGCGCTACCAATGTCACCGTTGCCGATTGTCAGCTATCCTTCTTTAAACTTAACGCAGCAAATTTATGATATCAATCATTTCTCTAATAATGTAATGACTGAACAAGTGGCGCTATCAATAGGCGCTTATCATAAACCTAGTGATAAAACCGTTAATCCAACCATTAATAAAACGATCGATAAAGCCATCAATACTCAGCGTAGCTTATATCAATTTGATAAGCCTACGACAACGAGCTACCCTGCTGCCTTACAAACCATCAACGAATGGTGGCAAACGCATCTAAGCACGCCGCCGCCACATCTGACCAATGGCTCTGGGCTTTGCCGCGACTGCACCATCAGCGCTGCTAATTTAAGTGAGCTGTTGATCTATGCCTATAGTCACCCAAGCTTTGACGCTTATGTAAACTCGTTAGGAATCGCTGGCGTCAGTGGTACTATCTCTGCGCATAGCGAGCGTTTGCCAGAATCAAACGCCATTGGTCGAGCTTGGATAAAAACGGGTACATTAAATAATGTGACTTCGATGGCAGGCTATGTCAAAGGACTCTCCGGACAAGATTATGTGGTAGTGGGACTCATCAATAATGAGCAAGCGCTAAATGCTTATACGGCAAGACCGGTACTGGACGCCATGCTAGATTGGACAGCGCAGCATTGATTTTTTACGCCCGATTATTTACTTTATAAAGGACATTTTATGTCACGTAAGCCCGCATCACTTAGCAAATCTATCGCCCCATCAGGACCTAAAGGATTGCCTTTAAATACAACTGCCACTCAACCAAAACTGATGTTTTATGTTGGGTTTTTTGCCGTTGGCTATATGCTTGCCAGCGCTGTATTTATGATGATTCAAACCAAGCTTGCTCTCAATGCGCAATTGGTCACTGTGCTGTCTATTGTCTTGGGCGCTTATATTGCCGTACATAAGTTTATCAAGCACCAACAGCGTGCACTAGATAGAGACGAGATCAACCGCTTAATGTTTGGCGGCGTGATCGTGGTTTGGCTACTCACTATGGTTTACTTTTTGGGGATATGGGTATTTCTATTCGATTCCATCAGCCGTGAAGTGCTGCTTGAGATGAGCATGCAGCAGCCTTTACCGCTAATTTCTGCATTGATCATGATATTGGTGCTGAGTTTGGTGAGTGCACGTATCAGCATTTGGGCAATTAACCGCCTGCTTGATCCCAATCGCAAGGGCGCTTAATTGCTTACTTCCAGCAATTGAACGTTATAAACAAGCAACTACAAAGTTTTTGCCCTATTCATCTCTAAATTCCGTTACGCTGTATTTACGCTGATGAACTTTGATGAATAGGAGATAAGACCATGGAAATGTTTTTTTTTGACAATGTTGATAAGCTTGGACGTATTATTCTGACCACGGTCGTGGTCTACGTTTTGATTGTTACGTTTACTAAAATTTCAGGCAAACGCTCAACCTCTCAGCTAAATAATTTTGACTGGATTGTCACAGTGATGATTGGGTCATTAAGTGCCAGTACGATTTTACTCAAAGATATTCCGATTATCGAAGGTATGGCGGCTATTCTTTCACTGTATTTATTACAATTTTTGGTCACCAAATACGCCTCTGTTTCGCCGCAATTTAGCAGCTTTATTTTATCTGAGCCGCGTATTGTCTTTTACCAAGGACAGTTTTTGCCAGATGCCATGCGTGATGAGCGTTTGACCCGCCAAGAAATTGAGTGTGCCATGCGCTCTGAGGGTATTCATAATTTTGATGAGGTTGAAGCCGTTGTTTTTGAGTCGGATGCCAAACTGACTATTATTCCAAAGCCCAGTCCTTCTTATAGCAATAACCAAGAAGGAGATGATACGGTATCAGAGACGATTGCTCCGCTTATGTAATACAGTTGATAAAATTTTTACTAAAAACTTGGTTAGCTCTAAAAAGGATAGAGCAGCATGACTCTTCTCTTTGTCTTACTCTATCCTTTTTAGGCGGCTGTTGGACTATTAGTAAGTAAGTGGGCTTTGAAAGCATTAAAATCATAGAGAATAATTATTTATCAAACGTGTCTTGAGCAAAGAATCTAGTATTTAACAGGTTTTCTTATTACATTTATTTAACCACTTCTTAAAATGGCAGCTGTTATGAAAGTAAGAATTTTGACCGTAGGTAATAAAATGCCCAAGTGGGTACAAACTGGTTTTGATGAGTATCATAAGCGTATTCAGCCTATGCTCACTACCGAAGTCGTTGAAATTGCGGCGGCAAAACGTGCTAAGAATCCATCAGATGCCAATTTAGCTCAATATCGTGAGCAAGAAGGTCAGGCGATCTTAGCCGCTCATGCTACAGCAGGACGTGAGCAATTGTGGGTACTTGATGTCAAGGGTAAGATGCTTTCGACCGAAAATTTGGCAGATAAATTGTCTGATGGTATGCAGCAAGGCGATGATATTGCCTTGGTCATCGGTGGTGCCGATGGTGTGTCACCAGAGGTATTGGCAAAAGCAGATGTGAAATGGTCGTTATCGGCGCTTACGCTACCGCATCCTTTAGTGCGCGTTGTCCTCATGGAGCAGCTATATCGCGCGATGAGTATCAATCATAACCACCCTTATCACCGTGGTAATTAAAGTAGCAATAGAAAACTATCCCGTAGGAAAACATCATCAATCACAGTGACACAACAGATTGAAAAATGGACGCACGCCCTAATAAATGCCACATGAGATATCCTAAACCTGCAACACCCAATGCCCAAAGTATCAATCCGCAACGCAATGATAATCGCGACGATTTGCATAGCCCACTAATATCGACGCCAATTACGGCGGCGGCGGCTTGGACAGATACGCCTATCATATCGAGCGCGGCAAAGCGCCCTAAGTTACCAGCGCTGTTTATATCGCATGGTGCACCGACGCTGGCTATCGAGCAATCTGCTACGACGAGCGCGCTAGCTCGTATAGGACAAAACTTACCCAAACCTCGTGCCATAGTCATTATGTCCGCGCATTGGCAGTCAGCGAAACTTGAGATCAGCAGCAATCCTGAGCCAAAAACGTGGCATGATTTTTCAGGTTTTACTCCAGAGCTATATGAGCTGCAATATCCTGCTACTGGTCATCCAGCACTTGCTGAGACCTTGGCGCAGCAACTGAGTGCCCGTGGTATTGTTTGTAGGGTCAATCCCTTACGTGTCAGTGACCATGGGGTATGGGCGCCACTTTTACACCTGTATCCACAGGCTGATATTCCTATCGTACAAGTATCCTTGCCACAGTATTATGACAGTATCGCTTGCTATCAATTGGGCGCGCAACTGGCACGGCTGCGTGATGAGCAAATTCTGATTATTGGTTCAGGGAATATCACCCACAATTTGCAAGCGCTACGCTGGCAAGCAGACAGTATTGATCAAACCGCAAAAGATTTTAAAGTTTGGCTGCTACAACAGCTCAAAACCGACATCCCAAGCGCCTTAGACTGGCAGCAATATCCTGACTATAAAGATATCCACCCAAGTGATGAGCATTTACTGCCGCTATTTTTTGCTTTAGGTGCCGGTCAACGTGTCTCAGTCGTGCATCAAAGTATGGCGCATCATAGCTTAGGCATGGATATCTATCGCTTTGATTAAAGGCTCTCAATCAAGGCGATAGATATATGCAGGTATACCACACTACTTTTCAAAAGCAAGTTTAGTAAATAAACCTGCACGCTCCATTTCGCCTGCTACACTCAATAACGTCGTCTCATCATTCATACGCCCAATCAATTGCATGCCGATCGGCAGACCTTTTTTACTCATACCGACAGGCAACGACATGGCTGGCAAGCCTGTAATATTACCCAATAAGGTAAAACCCATCTTCCCAAGCACTGGCGAGCTTAACTTTTCAATCATGCCTGAGCTAAAAGCGTATTTGCCCATATTCATGCCTTTATTTAGCAAACCAGCACTGCGCATCAGCATTTCATCCATGCGACTTGGTGGTAATACGCCATGTTTTACTGCCGGTGTTGGAACGGTTGGGCACAAAATCATATCGTAGGTCTCTAGCAGAAGACCGGTTTGATATTGGCTATCATGCCAGCCATGCTTGGCGTGCGCCAAATCAACAGCCGATAGTGAACGTCCTAACATTGCCATATTATACGTTTGCGGTTCAAGATTTTGTATATGCTGCGCACCATAGCAACGCTCAATATTATCAATAGTAAACGCAGTATGCGCGCAAACAACGACTAAAAAATTATGCCAGAATTGTTCAATATTAATATTAGGTTCAGCCGGTATTACGCGGTGACCCATGGCTTCTAGCTGCTTAGCGGTCTGCTCTAATACGACCAGTACTTCTTTATCGACCACAGTGTTAGCGACCAATGGCTGTTGATGCAAGGCGATGGTCAGTTGTCGTGGCGCGCGCATCGCAGCTTCTAGGAAAGTACCTTTGGGCGGCGCTATGACATAAGGCGCACCGATTTCAGCACCGCTTGTTGCATCAAGCATGGCAGCACTGTCACGTACGCTACGTGTAATCACATGATCCGCTACTGCGCCGTCCCAGCTTTCACCAAATAACGGTCCCATTGGATTACGCCCGCGACTGGGTTTGAGTCCAAACGTACCACACCATGCAGCAGGGAAACGTATCGAGCCGCCACCATCACCCGCGCCTGCCATCGGCACGATACCACTCGCTACTGCCGCCGCGCTACCACCCGATGAGCCACCAGAGCTATAGCCTTTTTTAAAAGGATTGTGCGTCACGCCATGCGCTTTTGGCTCAGTGGTGATAATCAAGCCGAATTCTGGGGTATTGGTCTTACCAAAGGTATTAACCCCTGTCGCCTTCATACGCTTAACGATTTCGCTATCGTTTTTTGACATAATATTGACACTACGACTGCCCATCGTGATCGGCTCATCAGCGAAATGAAAGGACAAATCTTTTAATAAATACGGGACGCCATTAAATACACCAGCTGGCAGTCCTGCCTGCGCTGCAGCATAAGCACGCTCGTCAAAACGGTGGATAATAGCGTTCAATTTGGGATTAAGCTGATTGGCTTGATAGACCGCCGCATCAAGCAACTCTTTGGCGCTGACCTCCCTAGTATTGACCAATGCTGCTAGTGCCAATCCATCGTACTGGGTATATTCTTTAAACATAACCGACCTTCCTTGGTGAGCAATCAAATTTAACTTTTAAAAAATTGCGACGTATAGTCAAAATACTCTAAAAACGCTACGGTACTGCTGGTATAAATTTTTTGCAGCCTCTGTCTGCATGGGCACAGCAAGCAAGAAAAATTGATACCAGCAGTACATAATGTGTAGATATTACTTTTCACTGACTATATTTGTGTTAAAGACAGTCAGCAGTTTAGTATAAAACCTTTGCGTTGATAAGGAACAAACAACCTCATTGGTTATTTAGGGTATTTATAATCCTATTCGATATGCTCAATGGATAGCCCAAATTTTGCGGCTTTCAATGCTCTTTAAGGAATAAAACACCTTAATGTTTTGACAATAAAAAACGAGTCACTCTCGTTACTCGTTTTTTATTATTCATCTATTTTTCAATTAGACTTAAACGCTACATCAGCAGCTCACGTTTGCCACTCTTACCCATTGAGCTGACCAGTCCAGCCTCTTCCATCGAGTCAACAATTCGCGCAGCACGGTTATAACCGATGCTAAATTTACGCTGAATACTAGAAGCGGAAACTTTACGGGTCTCCATAATAAAACCAACGGCTTCGTTGTACAGGTCATCATCTTCACCAGAGGCATTGGCAGCACTACTGCCACCGCTAGGACTAGACAATTCAAAATTGCCTGCCATATTGTCGATATAATCAGGCGCACCGCGCTCACGCCATGCATCACAGACGCTATTGACCTCTTCATCGCTGACATAAGCTCCATGGACACGATCAGGTTCAATCTGCCCAGGCCCTAAGAACAGCATATCGCCATTACCAAGCATATCTTCTGCGCCACCACTATCCAAAATAGTCCGTGAATCGACTTTTGAGTTGACTCGTAACGCTGCTCGTACCGGAATATTGGCTTTAATCAAACCAGTAATCACATCAACTGAAGGACGCTGAGTCGCAAGGATTAAATGAATCCCTGCTGCCCGCGATTTTTGCGCCAAGCGTGTAATTAACTCTTCTGCCTGCTTACCGACCTGCATAATCATATCGGCAAACTCGTCGGCAACGATGACAATCATCGGTAAGGTTTTTAGCTTTGGTGCTTGGCTAATACTTACACTGTCATTGGGTCGCCATAATGGGTCAAGCATTGGATTGCCTGATTTTTCAGCAGCGATCACTTTTTTGTTAAACTCGTTTAGTTTACGCACTTTTAGCAAGCTCATAAGCTGATAACGACGTTCCATCTCTGCGACGCACCATGACAAGGCACTTGCCGCCTCAGTCATATCGGTAACGACTGGGGTCAGCAAATGCGGAATATCATTATAGTTGGCAAGTTCAAGCTGCTTAGGATCGATAAGAATCATTCGCAGCTCGTTCGGCGTATATTTTAGCAGCATCGATAGTAACATGGCGTTGACCAAGACTGATTTACCAGAACCCGTCGTACCAGCGACCAACATATGCGGCGCTCGTGCTAGATCAGTAATAATAGCTTTACCGCCAATATCTTTACCCATTGCCATACTGATTTGTGCTTTAGGATCTTTAAATTTTTCGGTGTCCAATAGCTCAATCAAGCGTACCATTTCGCGCTGTTTGTTGGGCACTTCAATGCCAATGTAAGGTTTACCAGGAATGACCTCGACCACACGTAAAGACGCCATTGATAATGACCGTGCCAAGTCGCGTGAAATTCCCGTGACTTTGCTGGCTTTTATCCCAGGAGCAAGATCTACTTCAAATCGTGTGACGACAGGTCCCGGAATAGCATTCACTACCTGCGCTTTTACATTAAACTCTTGCAGTTTAATCTCTAGCAGCTCTGATAACTGCTCAAGCTCAGCAAGCGTATAGCTTGGCTGACGATTGGGGTCTGGCTTATCTAAAATAGACATCTCTGGAATCGGCGTTAGGCTACTGCGATAGGCTGCCGTTTGCATCGAGCGTGATTTTTGACTGAATGCAACATCATCACTAATATGAGGCATAACGGGGGCATCAATCTCGTCAGCATCGTCAGCATCGTCGTAAACGTCGTAAGCATTGTCATCTTCCGGCATCATATCGGTAATATGATTGCTGCTATCACCTTCTGGCACCGCAAAACTCATGGTTGGTTTGGTTATTGTGGCTGATTCAATACTCAATATGGCAGCCGTACTTTCTGCCATTGGTGGCGCTGTTGGATTTGCAGGCGGCGTATTGGTCGGTGTCATATCTATTATTTTTGATGTATTCTCTACGTTAGAAATAGAATGAGACTCCAGATCTTTCAACCAGTTATTTGCATCATTATGGGGAATTTCATCAGCGGAATCGCTTAATGAGATAATAGCTTGCTTAGTAAGTGCCGCTGCCGTTTCTACTCGTGTTTCTGCTAATGCCCCTACGACAGATGATTCTTGTTCATTATCCAAATTAGTCGCTTCCGGCACTGCAGCATGCTCTGCCAACCATGCATCAACCAAGCTATCGACACTAGGCGCTGATTCAGGAGTATTTGGCTGATCTGTCGGAAAGCTCGTCGCAAAATCATCTAATAAATGCGTTGCGTGTTGCCCAGCTGATTGTTGAGTATCCTCTTGAATGATATCAAGAACAGGACTTGCAGAAGGAATGTCAGTATTTGAGCTGTCAAAAGAGGCAGTTGCTGACGTATCCGAATAGGGAGCGTTTACGACATCGTAAGGGATCGTATCTTGCTCATTTGCTATCTGATTTGCCAGTAAATCATCGACAGTATTTGCATCGTTCCATGCAAAACTTGGCTCAACCTTTCTGATAGGCGTTGGCGTAGCATTGGCAGCAGGCACTGATGTTTTATTTAAATTAGAAGTACTATTGCCAGTTGTCGTGGCGGCTGCAGTTTGCAGTTGCTCTTCTCGTCTGGCGGTCTCACTAGCCATTTGCGCCGCTGCTGCCATAGACGCTTTTACACTGGCACCCAATCCTGAAGACGATAAAAAATCTGTCAATGCAGTATTGAAGCGACCACTTCTACTATCTGGCTGTTTATTGTTAGCCTGTTCAGCTGCTTGCAACTCAAGTGGCAGTTGTTCATATTCTGGTGTGACAGTCTCATTTATCGCCGTATTATCAGTAGAGTCCTTTGCTGCATTCATGCTGTTTTCTGTCTGCTTGTCATCAATCGTATGATCAAGATTTTTGACACCTGAGCCAAACCAAGACAAGGTTTTGATTTTTTCATAAATACTCAACCAATGAATATTAAAGGCAAATGTCGCAGTGATAATGACAAATAGTGCCAAAAACGTCACACTCCCCCACTGTGATAACAGCTGTGCTAGCCTTGCTTGTAGCTCAAGACCAATAATACCACCAGCAACGCCTTTGAGTCCTGAAGATATCGGATCTGCTACCTGCTGCACCAATGCGATCATCTGAGCAAATAAGGCACTGCTGCTCAATATCAAAAACACATAAGCAACCAAACGCAGTAGCCAAAACGTTGGTTTATTGTCCCACCAAATTAGAATGGACTCATAAACCAAAAACGCCAGCAACCACCACGCACCAAAACCAAAAAAGCTATACAGCAGATCTGATAGCCATGCACCCATCTCGCCGCCCATATTATTAATAGCCGTCATATCACTACTGATGTGCGACCAGCTAGGATCATTACCGGTATAAGTCATCAAAATAACGAACAAATAAACCGCGAGGAGTAATCCCAGTAGGGTAAATATGCCCTTTTTTAAATAATCAATAATTGGTGCTGATATCACGTAACGTCTGCCTTGTTGTTAATACTCGTCATGAATACTCGATGGTCGTCAAACCATGATTAAGCCTAATCATGCTGACATAAATTCCTGATAGAAACTGCTGCAATAAGTTACTACTGATGTGGCGTAATCATACAAAAACTTTATCTAAAAATACTGCCGTAAAATATTAACTACCTTACTGTTTTTATTTTGTGATCGGCATACAACTTCTTATAATAACAAATACATAGCAGCCATTGCGACTGTGTTATCAATAAAGCGCCTAAGAAAATCAAACCAGTAGTGATTTTGCGAAAAATGCGGCTATTAAAACAGCGTGTCTGTCTTTTACAGCGAAATGTTTGAATATAAACCCGCTTTTACCATTTATATTTCAAAAGCGAGATACTTGAGTTCTAATGATACCCATATTTGTTTTAGCAAACTTGCACTTTTTGCACTCAGCCCTTATGTTATTATCACATAGCAACGATAAAAACCATTTTCGTCCTCATTTTTAACACTTATCTTTTATAATACTTATAATATGTCCTTAATATTTTAACGTTAAACCTTTTCACTTTTATTGCTCTAACAAGGAAATCTTATGGCAACTGATAACACCACGCCACGCCACGAAAAACTGATTATTTTAGGTTCAGGTCCTGCTGGCTATTCTGCCGCTGTGTATGCAGCTCGCGCCAACCTAAAGCCTGTTATGGTCACCGGTATGGAAGTCGGCGGACAGCTCACGACGACCACCGAAGTTGATAACTGGCCGGGTGATGCGCATGATTTGACGGGTCCTGCGCTGATGGAGCGTATGAAAGCCCATGCCGAACGCTTCGGTACAGAATTGGTTTATGACCATGTCAATGCTGTGAATTTAAACGTGCGCCCTTTTGAGCTGACCGGCAACAACGGCAACTACACCTGTGATGCTCTTATTATCTCAACGGGCGCATCAGCACAGTATTTAGGTCTAGAGTCAGAAACCAAATTCCGCGGTCTTGGTGTTTCTGCTTGTGCAACTTGTGATGGCTTCTTTTATAAAGACCAAAAAGTGGCAGTGATTGGTGGTGGTAATACAGCCGTTGAAGAAGCGCTATATTTATCAAATATAGCAGCCGAAGTTACGTTGGTACATCGCCGTGATAGCTTACGCTCTGAGAAAATCCTACAAGATAAGCTGTTTGAAAAAGCCAAAAATGGCAATGTCAAAATCGAGTGGAACCACAGCGTAAAAGAAGTGGTTGGCGATGACATGGGTGTCAATGGCGTTGTCATAGAATCTATGATTGATGGCAGCACCAAGCAACTGGATGTTCTTGGCATGTTTGTCGCGATTGGTCATAAGCCAAATACTGACTTATTTAAAGGTCAGTTAGAGATGAAAGACGGCTATCTTATCGTCAATAGTGGTCTTAAGGGTAATGCCACCCAAACCAGTATTGAAGGTGTCTTTGCTGCAGGTGATGTGGCGGATCACGTCTATCGCCAAGCAATTACCTCGGCGGGTACCGGCTGTATGGCAGCGCTTGATGCTGAAAAGTATCTAGATGCAATAGGCGAAACGGTCGCTCAAGATCATACTTATGCTTCAACGTTGACAGCTGACAAAGAAGCATAAATGAGCGACTTTGCTAACGATGCTGACATAACACCTGAGGCTTTTGTTCAACATATCAAAAGTCTTGGGCGTTATGCCTTTCCAGATCCGGCTTTGGTGGATCCTGATGGCATGGGCATTGTGGCTATTGGGGGAGATTTAGCCCCTGAGACACTGATTTCTGCTTACGCTCAAGGGCTATTCCCTTGGTTTAATGATAATGAGCCGATTGCATGGTGGTGCCCCGAGCCCAGATGTGTGATGCAACCGACCAACTATGAGCCGAGTAAATCGCTACGTAAGCAAGCAAACAGGGCACGTTGGCAGTTGACGCTAAATCAAGCTTTTGATGAGGTCATACACGCTTGTAGTTTACCGCGTAGTAATGGCGTCGATGACGATCTTAATGAAAGTCAGCCTGAGGGCGAGCATACTTGGATACATGACGAGATGATTGAGGCTTATAACGAGCTGCATGCTCAAGGCTTTGCTCATAGCGTTGAAGTTTGGGATGATAAAGGCGCGCTCGTTGGTGGTCTATACGGCTTAAAAATAGGCGGCATTTATTTTGGTGAGTCGATGTTTCATATCGCTTCTAATGCGTCAAAACTGGCATTTTGGGGGTTAATGCGCTTATGCGCTCAAAGCAACGTGGCACTTGTCGACTGTCAATTACCCAACGAGCATCTCATGAGTTTAGGTGCTATCACCTTACCACGTACTGATTTTTTGACTCAACTAGATATGTTAATATCTAATGATTCAAATAAATGGTACAAGAATTCGCATAAGCCTTTAGCGGTATCGCTGCTGGGAAATTTACAACCTTGGCAATTAAATCTCTAGTTTATTACTTTATTTTAAAATCTGAAATTGATCTGGCTAATGGCTAGCTAAAATAGCGCGACTCGATTGAATACCTATGATTATTACTGCTACCTTTACTCTACAATTTCTCTTGTAAAAAATAACTTATAGTTAATCCACTTTTAAAAAGGTACAGAACTAATGGGGTTAATTTTCCTTACTTGCTGTGCCTACGCAGACAGAGGCTGCGAATAATTAACCCCATTAGTTCTTTATAACATTTATACTTCTTTTATTTAGGATTGACTATACATATCACAATCATGAGTACATTATGACATCTGATAGCTCTTTTTTATTAATAGGTAAGCTTGCAAGCACAGCCAATACGACCAAAGACACTGTGCGTCACTATGATGAGCTAGGGCTGTTGAAGTCTCGTAAGCGTCAGGCAGGCTCACGGCTATATACTGAGTTTCATTCAGAATGTGTTGAGCGTATTGAATTAATTAAAAGTGCTCAAGCAATTGGCTTCACCCTGACTGAAATCAAAGACAGCCTCAATGATTATTACGATGGGCAGCTCGATATTGACTCACAGCTAAACCTTACTCAGCAAAAATTGACTCAAATTAGAAAGCAACAAGCAACCATCAGCTTAATGATAGAGATGTTAACCGAACGAATTGAAGTGCTTGAGCGAATGAAAGCGGATAGTGGATATAAGCTGGATATTGAAATCTGCAAAAAGAAAACACCCGTGCAACCTTAGAAAATTTACTCAGCTCATTCCTAGTGCGTGTCCCCATTTTGAAAATAATGATAAAAATCAGATAAATCGCTACTAAACATAAATACGCTGCATAATCAACGCATCGACTGCCGGTTGATGCGCTGCTTTATAATAACCTTTACGTGTATGAATCACTGCCAACCCTTGCTGCTCATATAAAGCAATCGCAGCAGTATTGTCTGCTCGCACTTCTAATAAAAGACTCTCTACTTGATTGGCCTTTAACGCTTTATTTAGCCTAGCAAAAATTCGTGACGCGATACCTTGACGCTGATAGTCAGGATGCGTACCAATGCGCAGGATTTCTGCTTGCTCGAACACAACTTGATATAGGCAATAGCCAACAACTTTATCAATTTGATACACGACTAATAAATCAATACTATCCTTTGTAAGCAATTCACCCAATGTCTGATAGGTCCACGCATCTTGCGGTTGAATAATAGTTTCGATAGCAGCGACAGCTTGGATGGTTGCTACTCGCTTAGCCGGCTCATCGATTAATATTTTTATATCAAACATTAGCTTTCCTTTAGTGCCTTACTTCAACTATAGATTATATATCTCGGATTATAGACGCTATTATTCTGCTATTTCTTATCCACACTCATAAAAAAGCCGTTCTCAACCAAGAGAACGGCTTTTTAGATAACAACCAGTAGATTGCTTTGCTAGCGTTACTTTACTTTGTAAATGAGCAGCTTTTAGTACTGCTTTTATTACTGATGCTTATGCGTGAACAGTAGCAACAACACCAGCGCCTACCGTACGACCGCCTTCACGAATAGCAAAGCGAAGACCTTTGTCCATAGCGATAGGGTGGATAAGCTCTACGCCCATCTCAACGTTATCGCCAGGCATGACCATCTCTGTTCCGTCTTGTAATTGGATTGCGCCAGTGACGTCAGTGGTACGGAAGTAGAACTGTGGACGATAGCCGTTTAGGAATGGTGTGTGACGACCACCCTCTTCTTTTGACAAGACATATACTTCAGCGTCAAATTTGGTATGCGGGGTGATAGAACCAGGCTTCGCTAGTACTTGACCACGTTGTACGTCTTCGCGCTTAGTACCACGTAGTAGCACGCCACAGTTTTCGCCTGCACGACCTTCGTCAAGCAGTTTACGGAACATCTCTACACCGGTACAGGTGGTTTTTTGCGTGTCACGGATACCGACGATTTCGATTTCGTCACCAACTTTAACGATACCAGATTCAACACGGCCCGTCACAACGGTACCACGACCTGAGATTGAGAATACGTCTTCGATTGGCATTAGGAATGCTTTGTCGATGTCACGCTCAGGCTCTGGGATGTAGGTGTCTAGAATGTGTAGCAGTTCTACGACAGCAGGTTCGCCGTATTTGCCGTCGTTGCCTTTAAGGGCTTCAGTGGCTGAGCCTTTGATGATTGG
Source organism: Psychrobacter sp. DD43 (assembly GCF_904846555.1). Taxonomy (NCBI): domain Bacteria; kingdom Pseudomonadati; phylum Pseudomonadota; class Gammaproteobacteria; order Moraxellales; family Moraxellaceae; genus Psychrobacter; species Psychrobacter sp. DD43. Next base: position 163,194 of record NZ_CAJHBE010000002.1, on the reverse strand, counting down.
GGTGTCGTCACCTGGGAAGTCATAGTCGCTTAATAATTCACGAACTTCCATCTCTACTAGCTCAAGCAGTTCTTCGTCATCAACAACGTCGCATTTGTTCATGAATACGACGATGTACGGTACGCCAACCTGACGTGAAAGCAGGATGTGCTCACGGGTTTGTGGCATAGGGCCGTCAGTTGCAGATACAACTAGGATTGCGCCGTCCATCTGGGCTGCACCGGTGATCATGTTTTTAACATAATCGGCGTGACCTGGGCAATCAACGTGAGCGTAATGACGTGATGGGGTGTCATATTCTACGTGTGAGGTGTTGATGGTGATGCCACGTGCTTTTTCTTCTGGTGCTGAGTCAATAGACGCGTAGTCTTTGGCTTCGCCACCAGAGGTGATTGCAGCTACGGTTGCGATAGCAGCAGTAAGGGTGGTTTTACCATGGTCAACGTGTCCGATGGTGCCGACGTTAACATGGGGTTTTAGACGTTCAAACTTGGCCTTTGCCATGGGTATTTCCTCTTTTTTTGGTGAATATTTATCAATCAAAGATCGGTAAATAACGGTTTGACGGCTTATGATGTATGACCATCAAACCGTTGACACTGTGCTTTTTGTATCTAAACAATATCTATTAGAACAATAGTTGTAGCGCTATACTATCAGTGTGTTCGATATTTTAACGGTTAAGCGTATAAATAGGGGCATTATACGTGCTTTTCACTCTATTGAACATGAGAAGTTAATATACAGCACCGCTGTTGCACTACTTTATCCCGCTATTATTCATTTAATCCTTTATACAGCTCATTTATTAGATAAAGATAACACCTACTAATAAACTGACAGCGCAAAAAGGCAACACCTCAGTGTCACCTTTGAATTATTATCTGCCACACTGTTTGTATAATTTTCGATATTTTATAATTTCGATACCAATACTAAGCTATAGGTAAAATTAGCAAAGCAAATATAAAGAATAGAACAATAAATGGAGCTCATATTGAGAATTGAACTCAAGACCTCTCCCTTACCAAGGGAGTGCTCTACCGCTGAGCTATATGAGCGTACTTTTAACAACTACAATAGCCAACCGGTAAGTTGTACTAAAAAAATATCACGATACAGCAATAATAACTGACTGTCGTGATAAATATTGATGGTTTGTGCGATGGTACATATATGGAGCGGGTGGCGGGAATCGAACCCGCGTCATTAGCTTGGAAGGCTAAGGTGTTACCATTATACCACACCCGCATTTACTCTAATCTGGATGGATTCTAATAAAGAACATTGATTGATATAGAGTATGCTTGGCGCTAAGACAAACTTAGAAAAAATATGGTGGTGGGAGAAGGATTCGAACCTTCGAAGCTTTCGCGACAGATTTACAGTCTGTTGGGTTTGACCGCTCCCCAATCCCACCTAGATTGCTTTGTACAAAAATACTTTTAATTTAAAGCAAATTCATAAAAAGCGGCTTTGAGAGAGATGGTGCCGACTGCCGGGATCGAACTGGCGACCTACTGATTACAAGTCAGTTGCTCTACCAACTGAGCTAAGTCGGCTTGTTCTCTCAAAGTGGTGGCTATTCTATCAAATATCTTGGCAGACGCAAGCCCTTTTTTAGTATTTTTAACTTTATTTTAATAAAAAATCTCAAACAGTTGATTATAAAAGGATTTTTATTCCAGACAAACAGCTTGTTCTATCACCGTTATTGCAACGACTTATCTTTCAGCTAAATACCTAACTGCTAAACTCTTTTGAATGGGTTGTATATCACTCAAAATACTCAATAATTATAGTCAGTGAAAAGTAATATCGACACATTATGTACTGCTAGTATAGTCAGTTCAAAATAAAAGCGCTACGATTGTAATAACGTGCTATTTGCTATAATTTTTCTTGCTTGCTGTTCGCAGGCGTGACAGAGGCTGCAAAAAATTTATAGTCAATAGCACTGTATTGTTTTTAAAGTGAATCGACTATATCAATTTTGCTCACTTGCTCTAAAATTATTGAGCAAAACGGTGCAGTATTTATCTTAGCATGAGGCTAATGCCTTAAAGCCAGTCGATTACAAGTTTTATAAGTACGCAGCTTTATGATTCAAATACATAAAGACCGCTTTATCATTAAAGATTGGCTATAACATGCCCGTATTAAACAGCCACAGTGCTAAGCCAATAATGATAATCGCGACAAACACCCATATAAACCAACTCCCGCTCGGTTTCTTTTCAACCGATCCTGTAGTGGCGGGGTTATCAAGCGCTTGATCCATCGCATTATTGCCAGTAGTGCCCAAATCACGAGATTGACCTAGATTGGCTGTACCCGAAAACTGTGACGTGGCTGTCTGTTTTGCACGCAGGACATCCGGATCTGCTTCTTCTTGCAGGGCGGTTTTGGTGGTTTTGTCATGCTCTGGCTCAATAGCTGCCTCAACGACTGGCGCTGCATTTCCAAGAGACGTTTCTGAAAGGGTTTCAGCTACCGCAACTTTATGGAGCACAGGCTCATCAGCTAAGACGGGCGGCTCTACGAGTAATTCTTGATGAGCGGAAGGGGTTGACATGGTTTCGGTCGGCACAGTGCCTGTTGGTGTAGACTGCGTTACTTCCTGCTCAGCAGCCGCACTAGGGATACTTGAGGTTTCAGTAGGACTATATTCTACTTCGCTCAATACAGGTTCGGCTTTGTCTGCGGCGGCTAAGATGTCAGTAATGCCTGTTTCTTTAACGACTGGTTCACTCATCTGAGCAGCGCTATCCACTGGTTCTGCTTGCACATCAGCAACAGGCATAGTAGCAACAGGTGTAGTTTGTGAAGTATTTTCGACAGGTAATATCTCTTCGATTATCGTTTCTTTGACGACTGGCTCTGCTTCAACAATAGGTGCTATCTCAGTATCAGGACTCAACATCAACGTTGGTTTATCTGCAACTGCTTGCTCATGAATAACAGTAGCAGCTACTGGCGCACTTACCTGAAAACTAAAGCTTGCAAACCCAAGCGTATCCTCTGCTGCTAAGTGCTTCGATTCATTGGCAGCGATACGCTCATCATTAATAAAAGTGCCGTTTGACGACTCTAGATCTGTCACATATAGCTGACCGTTTAAGACACTCAGTTGGGCATGATTGCGCGAAATTTGCTTGCTGCCTAGTACCAAATCATTATCACTACCACGGCCCACAGAGAGGCTGTCAGTGACCGTCAATGTCAGATCACCAAGTGCTTCTGTCAGGGCATTTAGCTGCCATGTATTGGTCGTTGCGGCATTCATATTATCGATATCGTTTGTCATGCGATGACTCCTTATTTATTATTAAATATTTCATGATGGTCATTAGCTGATCCATCCCATTATATCTTACGTTTATAGCTATATTATTTAGGGATAAAGCGTGGTTGTATGATACCGCCAAGCTTATTGTAAGGAATGCTGAGCACTGGCATACCATAAGCATAGGGAGCGATATCATAAGGCTGATAACGAATATCAATTCCTTTATCCGTCAATGTCACGTTGTCACTTAAGGTAAATGGCCAATTTTTCTCGTAGTTTTTAATATCTTTATCGACCGTTTTTACCCAGTCCTTATACGCATTATAAGCAAGCGCCTTAAACTGTGATTTTTTACCGCTTTGCAGCATATCAGCCAGTTTAATTTGTTTTTTCGTCTTTTGATCAAATACCAAATATTCGCTATATGGCATGCCATGTGCGCCGCCAACAAAGACATATGAGCTTATCTCGAACGTCTCAAAATCATTGATATGACCCACGTATTCAGGTGTCACCTTTAGGCTGTAGGCAAATGCACTGTCACTCGGTAGCTCATTAAATTGCGAGGCGACAAAACCATCAAGCGCGCTTTTGACAGCGGCTGGAGTGGTTTTGGTAGTGATAGGCGCAGATTCAGATGGTTTACTATTAATAACCAACGTATTGATGCGCTGATTGGTAATATCATTGATCCATTTGTGATTGGTATTAAGATATTTAACTTCAATCTCAGGACAATTATCACCCGCCGTGCAGCTTTCTTGTAGTTTTTTAGGTAACTGATAATCGAGATATTCTGTACTGCTAAAAAGGCTACTGGCATACGCTGAGAAACTTAATGTGCCAAACAGCAATGCACTACCTACTAGTGAAAACAGACGCAGCCTAGCCGCTTCTGTAGAAGATTGCTGGGCTGATTGCGACTTAATAACAGGGCATTGGTTAGCAGTTTTCATATAGCCTCTTTAATATACCTATAGTGAATTTACTACAAAAATGTTATAGCGCTATTGGTATGAATTTTACGCAGCCTCTGGGAACGCAGCACGCCAGTAAAATTTATACCAATAGCGCGTTTAAATTTTCATAACATTTCTATTTTCATCTAACTATATAAAGGTTTACTGATAGTCTACCGTAACCTTTGTCCTATATTGTAGGAACACTGTTCGTGTTGTCGAGGGTTCACTTTTGATAACAAACCAGTATGAAACTCTCTAGATATAGTTAAAATATCTCAAAAACGCTACAGTGCTGCTGGTATAAATTTTTTGCAGCCTCTGTCTGCATAGGCACAGCAAGCAAGAAAAATTAATATCAGCAGTACTTGATGTATCGATATTACTTTTCTCTGACTATAGCTCATAAAAAAGACACGATAGCGTGTCTTTTAAGATTAAGCAAAGTGGAATAATGGATTCTAGTGCTCGCGCGTATTGCTAAACGTCACTTCTGGATAGCGATCTTGCATCAGCTGCAAGTTCACCCGTGATGGCGCAAGATAAGTCAGATGACCACCACCATCTAGCGATAGTTGATCATGGGCTTTGCGCTTAAACTTGGCTAACGCAATCTCATCATCGCAATGAATCCAACGTACCGTCGCAATCGATACCGGCTCAAAGATACACTGTACTTTGTACTCTTCTTTTAGGCGATGGGCGACCACTTCAAACTGTAGTACACCAACCGCGCCTAAGATTAAATCATTATTAATCTGCGGCATAAAGACCTGCGTTGCGCCCTCTTCACTCAACTGCTGTAGACCTTTTTGCAGCGCTTTTGATTTGAGCGGATCTTTTAGAATGACACGGCGGAACAGCTCAGGAGCAAAATGTGGGATACCAGTAAAATTCAGCTCTTCGCCTTCAGTGAAGCTATCACCAATAGAAATCGTACCGTGATTATGCAAACCAATAATATCACCCGGATAGGCTTCTTCTAGTGCTTCTCGATCACCTGCCAAAAAGGTCAGTGCATCGGCAATACGTACATCCTTACCCAAACGCACATGCTTCAATTTCATGCCTTTTTCATACTTGCCTGAGCAGACACGTAAAAATGCAATGCGATCACGATGACGCGGATCCATGTTTGCCTGAATCTTAAAGACAAAACCACTAAACGCTGTCTCAGTCGCAGCTACTTCACGTTCATTGGTCGGATGCGCTTTTGGTGGCGGCGCATATTTGATTAAAGTATCAAGTACCATATTGACGCCAAAGTTACCTAGCGCTGTACCGAACAATACGGGTGTCATCTCACCGGCTAAAAACTCTTCAACATCGAAGTCTTCTAGCGCCATTTGTACCAATTCTAATGACTCTTCAAACGAGGCGAACATTAAAGCGCCTAAGCGCTCACGGATATCAGGATAATCATAGCCTTCGCGCGTCTCAGCGACCGTCATATCACCGCCATGACCTTTCTCATAAAAATAGGTTTTGTTTTCGGTTAAATGATAGACACCAACAAAATCCTGTCCCATACCGATAGGCCAAGTGACGGGAATACATTTAATCTTTAATACCGCTTCGATTTCACTCAATAGCTCAAGCGGCTCACGAATCTGGCGGTCAAGTTTATTGACGAATGAGATGATGGGCGTATCACGCATCCGGCAAACCTCCATCAATTTGATGGTACGTTCTTCGACACCTTTTGCGCCATCGACCATCATCAGCGCACTGTCTACAGCGGTCAGAGTACGATAGGTATCTTCACTAAAGTCAGCGTGACCCGGTGTATCTAGCAGGTTGACCATATGTTCTTTATAAGGGAACTGCATGACCGAGGTGGTAATAGAAATACCACGCTCCTGCTCCATACTCATCCAATCAGATGTGGCATGGCGGTCGGTTTTACGACCTTTGACCTCGCCCACTACTTGAATCGCTTTACCCCATAGCAGCAGTTTTTCGGTCATCGTAGTCTTACCAGCATCAGGATGCGAGATGATGGCAAAGGTGCGGCGTTTGGCCACTTCTTTATTTAATTTCTTTGGATCTACGCTCATAATTATTGGCTTCAACGTTGTGTTATTTAGAAATCAATCTAAATAAATAGTGTAAACAATGGGCATATTGTAGCGGATTTAGCGTCAAGGTGCAGAATTAGCGTATAAAAAAACACTCTCTATCAAGCAAATAGAGAGTGTTTATGACTTTTTAAGCTTAATAATATTTTGTGATTTGCGTGGCTAAAAAGTCGGCGGTTACTTTATTAACTATAATCAGTCCTAAATAAAAGCGATACGATTGTAATAACGTGCTATTGGCTATAATTTTTTCTTGCTTACTGTTCGCAGGCGTGACAGAGGCTGCGAAAAATTAACTTCAGCAGTTCTGTACTTTTTTAAAAGTGGATTAACTATATCGTGCAATCGCATTTTAGCTGCGCCCGATGATACTTATTGTCAGCTCATTTACTGGCCGAACCAACAACAGCGTCTTCGCTGCTAAACTTAGAAAATAAACTTAGAAAATAAACTTAGAAGATAAACTTACAAATTCATAGCATACTTTTACCGCCGCTATATAAAGCTCGCCTTGTCCTCTGTTATGCTAGATGGGCTATTTTAAAACCAGCTATAATAAGACTGAAAAGTACTATCTAAAAAATGATGGACAACAATTCACATAAAAGGATACATTATGGAAACCTTATATTCGACCAAAGCCTCTGTCACTGGTGGCCGTGCAGGTAGCGCTAGCCTTCAAGACAGCGACTTGACGATTAATATGGTTGCACCTGGTTCTGGTAAAGACGGTAATAATCCAGAGCAACTGTTCGCTATGGGCTATGCTGCTTGTTTTGATGGTGCACTTGGCGCCGTCAAAGGGGCAGAAAAAGCAAAGTTTGATTCGACCACTGAAATATCAGTAGACCTGATGAAAGGTGATGGTCTTGACTTTAAATTAGCAGCAAAAATTCATGTGACGGGTGAGAATACTGACTTATCTGCTGATGAGTTTCAGACGTTAGTCGAAAAGGCGCATCAAGTTTGCCCATATTCTAAAGCGACCCATGGTAATGTCGATAGCGCAGTAACCTCAGAAGTAAAATAAGTTTCTAGTAACTACAATAGTTACAATGATAAAAAGAACTCAGTTGATCTGGGTTCTTTTTTTATGAATTATCATTTTAGGTCGTACACATCGTAACTGTTTATGCATTCTATTCGTTCATCATCTATTCGGCACGCAGCGCTTTTATCGTTATAATGAAGGTATCTTTTTACTCCATACTTACTGCAAAATATTTACTGACCAATACTTGCGACCCAAAACCTGATAAGTGACTCTCTATGACTGCCAACGATCACAACTCCCACTCGCCTATTAATCCCAATACGCTACCGAATTTTGCAACGATGCCCAATGTGGCGACAATGGACACCACGCATGTGGACAAAAACCAGCCACCTTTTATCTTGGTCGATGGCTCTTATTATCTGTTTCGTACCTATCATGCGCTGCCAAAAACCATGCAGAATTCGCAAGGGCTAGTCACCAATGCAATACGTGGCACGCTCAATGCACTTTTAAAGCTGATGCGCCGTTATCATCCAACCCATATGGCCGTTTGTTTTGATACCAAATCGCCAACCTTTCGTCATGCTATGTCAGAAGAGTACAAAGCCAATCGTCCAAAAATGGATATCGAGCTTGCCGAGCAGATTCCTTATATTCATCGTTTGGTCACCGCGCTTGGGATTCCACTGTTACGTATCGAAGGCGCAGAAGCGGACGATATTATCGGTACGCTCGCCTATCGTGCAGTTGCCGAAGGGCATCACGTGGTTATCTCAACTGGCGATAAAGACATGATGCAGCTGATTAATGACTGCGTAATATTAGAAGATAGCTTCACAGGCAAGATGACTGATAGCGCTGGCGTGGTTGAAAAATTCGGTATCAATCCTGAACAGATGATTGATTTTTTAACTTTGATGGGCGATTCCTCTGACGGTATCAAAGGCGTGCCCGGTATTGGTAAAAAGACCGCCAAAGACTTGTTAAATGAATATGGCACTATCGATAATATGCTCAAAAACGTCGCCAATATCAAAGGACGTGCTGGCAAAAACCTGCTCGAATATGCCGATGATATTCCGATGAACGCGCAACTGGCAACCATTGTCACTGATTTAGAAGTGGGGCAAGACTGGCAAGATTTAAAAATAAACACCGATCCTTGCGCCCACATCGATGAGCTACGTGAGCTATATAGTGAGCTCGAATTTAGAAATGAGTTAGCGTCACTTGATCACCCTAATCATCCTGCCAATGGCACGCAAAGTGTTGCTCATAGTCAAGCTGATGCTGAGTCACAAGCGCAAATCGCTAAATCCCTACAATCAAGCACCATCGGTGATATTACCGATAGCAAAATTCATGATAGAGCATGGCATACTATTTTAGACGAGCCTGCCTTTGACAACTTAGTTCAATTGTTAGCAGCTGCGCCGCATTTCGTTATCGATACCGAAACCACGAGTGTCTATTGGCGTCAGGCTGAATTGGTTGGCTTATCTTTTGCTGTGCAAGCACACGAAGCTTATTATATTCCGCTGACTCATGCGCTAGAAGGCGATGAATTAACAGCAAAACAGCTCGACCGCGATACCGTTTTGGCGCGTTTAAAGCCTATTTTAGAAAACCCAAACATCGGTAAAATCGGTCAACATTTAAAGTATGATGCCCATATTCTTAGCCTTTATGACATAAACCTCTTAGGCAATATTCATGACAAGCTCAACAATTGGGCGATGGATACCATGCTTGCCAGCTATGTGATTAATGCTGCCATTACCCGTCATGGCATGGATGATTTGGCACGGCATTACCTGCAAACGCAGACTATTAGCTTTGAAGATGTCGCTGGTAAAGGCGCTAAGCAAGTGAGTTTCGATCAAGTGGCGATTGATATTGCTAGCGACTATGCTTGTGAAGATGCTGACATTACTTATCAATTATTTGAGCTGTTTAGTCAAAAGCTTGCTGATGATACCAATAACGCTAAGCTACTACATGAATTAGAGATTCCAACCGCAGAGATACTGTGCCAAATGGAAGCAAACGGTATCTTAATTAGGCGTCCGTTTTTAAACGAGTTATCTAAACGCTTTGATGAAGAAATCATTGCCCTAGAAAAACGTGCGTACGAAGTCGCCGGTGAAGAGTTTAATCTTGGCTCTCCTAAGCAGCTTGGAGAGATGTTATTCGATAAGCTGGGCGTCGTGGGTGGCAAAAAAACCAAAACCGGTCAATATTCTACTGGTGAAGCCGTCTTATCAAAAATCGACCATCCTTTGGTCGATATTACTTTAGAGTATCGCGGACTCTCTAAACTTAAGAGCACCTATACCGATGCGCTGGATAATGTGGCAGATGCCAAGACTGACCGTGTGCATACCAGCTACCATCAAGCATTGACCAGTACTGGGCGCTTATCTTCGACTGATCCCAATTTACAGAATATTCCTATTCGTACTGCGACTGGTCGCTTGATTCGTCAAGCCTTTATCGCCCCAGAAGGTCGAGTGATATTGGCAGCGGATTATTCGCAAATTGAGCTGCGTTTGATGGCGCATTTCTCAGGTGATAAAAACCTAACTCATGCCTTTAATGAAGGGCTTGATATTCATGTTGCCACTGCCGCCGAAGTACTTGGTAAAGATGTTGCAGACGTTACCGCAACCGAGCGCCGTAATGCCAAAGCCATTAACTTTGGTCTGCTCTATGGCATGAGCGCCTTTGGACTTGCTAAACAATTACAGATGAGTCGCGGCGAAGCGCAAGACTATATCGATATGTATTTTGAGCGTTATCCTGGCGTCAAAGACTATATGATTAATACCCGTGCCAGCGCTTATGAGCATGGCTATGTCGAGACAATATTGGGTCGTAAGCTTTATACCCCTGATATCAATCATAGCAATCGTATGGTTAAACAAGGCGCTGAACGGGCAGCGATTAATGCGCCATTACAAGGCTCAGCGGCTGATTTAATTAAGCTTGCTATGATTGCTGTTGATAAAGTATTACCAAAAGAGCAAGCAAAAATGCTACTGCAAGTCCACGATGAATTGGTATTTGAAGTCGATGCCGACAAGGTCGATGAGATAAGCCAATTGATTACTGATGCTATGCAAGATGTCTTAACAGTGACAGCGGTTGAAAAAGGCTGGAATGTTAACTTTGCTGTGCCGCTATTGGTTGAGACAGATAGTGGTCAGAATTGGGATGAAGCGCATTGATTCTTAAGTAGATTTTGAGTACATGTCATGGTTTTTAAGACACTTGACACTCGCAGCGTAAACTAAAAAAACAGTCGCGTATCATCATTGTCGGTATAATAACCCTATCTTATTTTTTCACAAATTATCTTTTATCTTAAAGTGAGCCTCCGCGCTCACTTTTTTATCCTTAAAATCAGGAGCCCTTATTTTGGCTGTAGATGGCATTATCGAAATCCCCGGCATTATCTTACTGATAGCCTGTATATTACGTTGCACGCAATACGTGGTGCAGAGTGAAAGCAAGCAAGGTCTTTATTTTTGGCTGGCATCAGTATTGACGTTTTTTGCGGTTATCCGTCGCGAGTTAAACTACGTACCCGAGCTCTTTATTTCGAGCGATTTTTCACTGTTAAATCAGTCCTACGACTGGTGGGAAGATGCGGTGCTTCTTATGATTTATCTGCTTATTATCGGTTTACTAGCCTATACATGGCGATATCTGTGGGCAGTGTTCAAATCAGTGCCAGTTTATTTATATCTTATGATAGTGGGCTTGGCATTGCTAGAATATATGGGCGAAAACGCGATTATGATTCCTCAAGGTTTGGGAGAGATCGTTGAAGAAATGGCAGAAACCGGCGTTTACGCGATTGCATTGACCTACATATGGCGTTTTAAACCGCTTGTGTTTGAAAGACGCTTGCCACCTAATAAGCGCTATTCATCATGCCAAGCGTAGCAAACACTGGTCATGATAGCATTTGTCTTAGCGCTAACTTTTAATAGAGAGTTTGCTATACTAAAAATTAGCGCATTTTTTCAGGCATCATTTATCACCAATCATTAAGCGAGTCATTATGAATATATTCATTACGGGTGCATCACGCGGTATCGGTCTAGCGACAGCAAAACGATTGCTCGCAAAAGGTCATAGCGTCGGTCTTTTTGATATTGACACGGTTGAGCTTGAGCGTGCGATTGATGATAAAACTTTTAAAAAAGCGCTAAAAGGCAATCGTCTCGTCCATGGTCATCTAGATGTCATTGACCCTGAAGCATGGGATACAGCAATCGATCATATGCTGGAGAATTTTGGTGGTATTGATGTCTTGATTAATAATGCTGGCGTATTGGTGAGTGGCGCGTTGTCCAATACTGACTTGGACAAGCAATTATCATTGATTGATATCAATTGTAAAGGTGTGCTCATCGGCTGTCATAAGCTAGCGCCGCATTTAGCCGACAGCAAAAACGCCAAAATCATCAATCTCTCATCTGCCTCAGCGATATATGGTCAATCTGAAGTGGCACCTTATTCTGCCAGTAAATTCTTTGTCCGCGGTTTAACCGAAGGGCTAAACATTGAATACGCTGAGCTAGGTATCAAAGTGATTGATGTCATGCCATTGTGGGTAAAATCCGACATGACGAAAGACATCAAGGTCACCAGTATCGACCGTTTGGGCATCAATCTAACCGTTGACGATGTGGCTAAAACCTTGTGTAAATTAAGCGCTCAGCCGAATCGTAAACTGTCACGGACTCACTATCCTATTGGCTTTCCTGCGAAAATGCTACATACAGCGTCGCAAGTCGCACCTGACTCATTAATGCGCTTTATCAATAGTAAAATCGGTACTAAATAAATTTAGACTATAAAGTTCAAAAGTAACATGACAATATTGAAACGGCTACCAAGATTTGGCAGCCGTTTTTTTACAGTTGAATAAGCAACCTTCGTACATATTTTTAACATCCTGTGACACCTTACTACTAGAGGCAAGGATGATAAGCGGACAAAATAGCTATACGACCACCTTTGAACCCTAATAGGCTTGTTAACTATAAAAACTAAGGAAGACAGTATGGAACACTCAAAAACCCCGCTACCAGAAGAGATGAATCACATCGAAGGTGATGAAAATATTGATAATGATATCGATGAAGGTCAAGATAACCAAGGTAGCCAAGAGGTCGATTTAGACAATCCTATGCTGCATGTTATCGATAATGATGACTTTGACGATGATGCAGGATTTAATAATTCGCAAGTCGGAAGTGATGCAACCCAAGGTCTTACCCCTGTACATCATCAAAATATCGATGAATCACGTATTGATGAGTTGCTGGTTGAAGAGAATTTAGATGATAGCCATTACCCCAGTATTGCCGACATTGCTGACAAAGACGCGGCAAAACTAAGCCATGACAATGACTTTTAAAGAGTACTTTTAGAAAATTATTGATAAAAAAATACCGAACATGATGTTCGGTATTTTTTTGAATATTCATTTGATATTAAAAACGTTTATGCCCAACCATCCAGAGTCCCTGCCCAACCTTTTACCAATGGCGCACTCATTGCCTCTAACAAGTCTATATGTGCTTCATCAGCGTTGAGCGCTGGAATATAATGGTATTCTTGCCCGCCAGCATGCAGGAAAGTCTCGCGGTTTTCGATAGCCAATTCTTCCAAGGTTTCTAAGCAGTCTGCCGAAAACGCAGGGCTAAGAATCTGTACCGAGCGCACACCTGAGTTGCCCCACTCTTTGAGTACCACATCGGTATAGGGCTTAATCCATTCTTGCTTACCAAAGCGTGACTGGAAACTGATGATCCATTCATCTGGTTTTAGCCCAAGTTCATGAGCCACTTGTGCTGCCGTACATTTACAGCGCTTCGGATACGGATCGCCTTTATCAGCATAAGGCTGCGGAATACCGTGAAAGCTAAACATGAGCTTTTCAGGCTTGCCATGTACCGCTTGAAAACGACGGATGCTATCTGCTAATGCTTTAATATATAAAGGATGAGCAAAGTAATCTTTAACTATCGTTATATTGGGCAAATTACGCTGCTTCAGCGACCACTTAGTAATCGCATCATAAACCGCACCTGTTGAAGTCGCCGAATACTGCGGAAACACGGGTAACATGACGAAATGGTCAACCCCTTCGCTACGCAATTGATCCATGACATCAGGCAAACCCGGATTACCGTAGCTCATCGCGGCATGAACAGACACGCGAAATGGCGCAGCACGGTCAGCCAAACGCTTGTCTAACATCTCAACTTGCGCGTTAAGAATATTGCGCATCGGCGAATCGCCATCCCAAATACTGGCATATGCTTCTGCTACCCGTTTCGGGCGACTTGGCAGCACAAACAGATTGAGGATAATCGCCCATAAGAATTTTGGGATTTCAATCACGCGCGGATCGGACAAAAACTGTTTGAGATAACGACGGACAGCTGGCGCGGTCGGCTCATCTGGCGTACCAAGGTTGACAAGTAAAACGGCAATACGGGGAGGCAGGTCAGGTTTCATAGCAGCACTGTTTTATGGTTAAGTTGATGAAGGAAGCTCTACAAAAGATTGTTAAGACAGTATTCAATGAGCACGCCGTTAGTGTAGCATTTTAACCCTTTATAACGCATGGCAAAAGTGTCCTTGTACAATTTGACACGCAGTTATCACTACTTGCCTACGTCGATAGCGCCTAAAACCTGTAGCAATGGCCCAGCATTTTTTTCGATTGGCTTAATAACATAAAAACTAAGTATGAAAGGCTGCGCTTGAAGGTTGTACTCATATGCGCATCGCCCTACAATAGGCAAGCACATGGTCAAAAAAATAGTGTAGATAAAACGTTTTTAGTAAACCATTCAAAAATATCGGCTAAACGAGTTGTCGATACAGTGTCCTTCTTATTTTATTGATGATTGTTGTCTTGTGAGGTAGCTTTGAACGCACGCCCTGATAATACCAGTGACCAGTCCGCCACAGATAAAAGCAATGCTAAAGGCAATGCTAAAAGCTCAATCAACACTGAGAAATTATTGAACTCAGTCGGAGTCGTCACGCCCCAGACTCTTCATTTCGCTGAGCCATTAACTCTAGAGTGTAATCGCACTTTACCATCATTCGATTTGATTATCGAAACCTATGGTACGCTTGATAGCGACAAGTCAAACGCTGTGCTGATTTGCCATGCCCTATCAGGCAGTCATCATGCAGCAGGCTTTCATAGCGATGAGGATCAAAAAGCTGGTTGGTGGGACAATATGATCGGACCCAATAAGTCCATCGATACCAATCGATTTTTTGTGGTCTGCGTTAATAATATCGGTAGCTGCTTTGGCTCTACTGGTCCCACGACGATAAATCCAGATAGCAGTCAAGCACAAGTATATGGACCTGACTTTCCTCTAGTCACTATCAAAGACTGGGTCAAGACCCAAGCCATGCTTTCAGATCGCTTGGGCATTGACGTCTGGCATGCCGTCGTCGGTGGCTCAATGGGCGGTATGCAAGCGCTGCAATGGTCAGTAGATTACCCAAACCGTTTAAAACGCTGCGTGGTCATTGCCAGTACGCCCAAGCTGTCTGCGCAAAATATTGCCTTTAATGAGGTGGCACGCCAGTCTATTTTATCTGATCCTGACTTTAAAGACGGACGCTATCTGCTAGCAGGCACTTACCCTCGCCGAGGGCTTATCCTTGCGCGAATGGTAGGACACATTACCTATCTAACTGACGATGCAATGAAAGCCAAGTTTGGCCGTGATTTAAAGTCCGGCAAGTTTATGTATGGCTATGATGTTGAGTTCCAAGTCGAAAGCTATCTGCGCTATCAAGGTGAGCGCTTTAGCGAAAATTTCGATGCCAATACCTATTTGCTCATGACCAAAGCACTGGATTACTTTGACCCGACACGGGATTATCCATTAGAGACTGCTATAGATTCGTCGCCAGAATCTTTAGCCTCGTCCCTTGCTGAATCTGTAAAAGCGGACAGTAGCGAAGACGAGCTAGCAAATACTTTAGCGGACAGTGCGGATATCGACAACATAAGTGCAAGCAATCATCAAGAGCTGACCGCATTGAAAGCCGCCTTTGCCCATACTGAATGCCAGTATCTGATTGTGTCATTTACCACGGATTGGCGTTTTGCTCCCGAGCGCTCACAAGAGATTGTCGATGCGCTGATGGCGACTGGTAAACCGGTGAGCTATATCAATGTCGATGCGCCGCACGGGCATGATTCTTTCTTATTTGATATTCCGCGTTATATGGGCGCTGTCAAAGGCTTCCTAAATGCACCATTTATGACTGATAACCGCGACCAAAACAGTCAAAAAACATTAGGAGCGCGCTCATGAGAATGGATCATCAATTGGCTGAGCGTTGGATTGCCCCACACTCACATGTGCTTGACTTAGGCTGTGGTAATGGCGAACTGCTCGCGCATTTACAGCAAAATCGCGGCGTAACGGGTTATGGACTTGAGATTGACGAGGACAAAATCAATGAAGCCATCGCCAATGGTTTATCCATTGTTGAGCAAGACTTGAATGACGGCTTGGCGCGTTTCGCTGATAATAGTTTTGATACTGTAGTAATGGCACGTGCACTACAAGCAGTCAAATCGCCTGATATACTGTTGCTTGATATGCTGCGCGTCGCTCGTGAAGCAGTTATTACTTTTCCTAATTTTGCCCATTGGCAGAACCGAATACATTTGGGTTTGAAAGGTATTATGCCGGTCTCAGAAGCGCTGCCTTATGAGTGGTATAACACCCCAAATATTCATCTATGCACCTTTAAAGATTTTGAGAAACTGTGCGCGCAGCATGATATTCATATTATCAATCGTTTTGCCGTCAGTGATTCTGAAAAAGGGCATTCACCGTTGATGACAGCATTGATAAGACAAGCGCCAAACCTATTGGCAGATGTCGCTATTTATCGCGTCACCAAACAAAAACCTAAATGATATTTGCTCCTGCTAGCTCTTATTAAAAGTAATATTGACACCCATAGGTACATTTTTAACCTTAATAGAGTCTTAATCTATTCTTACACCTAAGTAACTCTATGATTTTATTGAGGACAACGAGGTATAGATAGGCAGTAAATCGTGTAATTAGTATTTGAGTTTCGTAAGTTTGGGTGTTAAGCTAGCGAAATAGTGTCAACTGCACCCCGATTAATACCGTTTGTCGGCTTTATTGGAATCTATTGACACATGATAACGATTAATTATATTGCTAATAATTAGGTAAGTTGGTCTTGTAAGATGTCGCCTAATTGTTATCGCCGTCTAACTGTCTTTAGCGAGACAATGTTTAGCGGGACAATTTTTTTTGCTTATTAACTGCCTAATTTTGGAGCTGCTATGAAAGTATTAAAAGCTGCGTTGTTTACTGCCATTTTTTCTTGTGCAGGTTTTGCCAACGCTGAGTTAATATCAAACGTACCACTTGATACGTCACGTTTTGAGCTAATGCCTATTAGCGAGCTATCTAATCGCGCGGCTCAAGGTAATGATCATGCTCAATTTTATCTGGCCAAGCGTTTGCAAAAAGGCGAAGGCATTGCTCAAAATACCAAACAAGCGGTTCAGTGGTATACCAAAGCGGCTCAGCAAGGCGTTGCCCCTGCTCAGCTTAACTTAGCCATCATGTACTTGCGCGGTGAAGGTGTACAACCAAACCTACAACAAGCGCGTGGTTGGTTAGAAAAAGCCGCTATGCGTGGTGATAACCGTGCTAGCTATACGCTTGCCTTGTTAGATGAAAAGCAAAAAAATCTAGTCGATGCTTATAAATGGTACGACTTGGCTGCCCGTGATGGCATGCTCGATGAAAAAGTCCGTAATAAAGCCCGTGGCAAAATTGGTCAATTGGCATTAAACTTATCCAGTGCTGATATCGCTAGTGCTCGCAGCAAAGCAGATACTTGGTTTCAGAGTAAATAAGCTTTAATTTACTTTCTACAATGAATATGCAAAAAGCTCAGTATTTTACTGGGCTTTTTTATTGACTGTTTTTATCCTCGCCTATATCTGGCTTAAGAAGGATAAAACACCCAAAATATTCCTAAAATTTGTTAAACTGCGCCAGTATTTAGTCAATTCCACAATTATACTAGTGTTATGAATTTACATAATCCCTAAAACCCAATGCACTAGGTTTGCGACCTAGCCAGCAGGAGAAAAACATGAGTATCAACAAAGAAACCGCGATAACTGACAACAATTCAGCCCCTGTATACGATAGTATGACCAATAATATTGTCGTTGCCGCTCTTTATAAGTTTACGCGCTTTGCTGACTTTGAACAATATCGCGACCCAATTCTAAATACCATGCTCGATAACGACGTCAAAGGTACGTTGCTAATCGCTAGTGAAGGTATTAATGGAACGATTTCTGGCACACGCCAAGGTATCGATAATGTCCTAGACTATCTGCGTAGTATCGAAGAGATTGGCAGTTTTACTTTTAAAGAATCTTATACCGATGCCCAGCCTTTTTATCGCACCAAAGTAAAGCTTAAAAAGGAAATTGTTACCATGGGTGTGGAAAATATCGACCCATTGCAATCGGTAGGGCGCTACGTAAAGCCAAGCGACTGGAATGCCCTAATCTCAGACCCTGATGTCATCCTGATTGATACGCGTAATGATTATGAAGTAAAAATTGGCACCTTTAAGAATGCGGTCAATCCTAATACCGAAACGTTTCGTGAATTCCCAGAATACGTGGCAAAAGAGCTAGACCCAAGCAAGCATAAAAAAGTCGCCATGTTCTGTACGGGCGGTATCCGCTGCGAAAAATCAACGGCATTTATGCGCGAGCAAGGTTTTGAAGAGGTTTATCATTTAGAGGGCGGCATTTTAAAATATCTAGAAGAAATACCTGCCGGCGATTCTATGTGGGAAGGCGATTGCTTCGTCTTTGATAACCGTGTCTCAGTCAATCACAACTTAGAAAAAGGTAGCTATGAGCAGTGTTTTGCCTGTCGTATGCCGATTACGCAAGATGAGATGCAAAGCCCTGCCTACATAAAGGGTGAGTCATGTCCGCACTGTATCGATAAAGCGACTGACGAGCAAAAAGCACGCTTTCGTGAGCGTGAGCATCAAATGCAATTGGCACAAAAACGTGGTGAAGCCCATATCGGTAGTGACGTCATTGATGTCATTGAGAAGCGCAAAGCAGCTAAGATCGAAGCTCGCCGTCAAGCAGACGCAGCCAATAAAACTAAAGCTGGCTAAATTTATGCCTTAAAGACATAGAAAATGCGATAAAAAAAAGAGAGGCTCTTATGAATAGAGCCTCTCTTTTTTGTTATTCGCTATTTATAGCGCTAACTATAAATTCAAACTGTTATTACAAAACTTAAAACAAAATACGCACACGAATTGTCTCTTGAACGTCTTTTAGCTGATCTAAAGCCGCGGTTGAGTCATTATAATCGACATCCATAACGAGATAGCCGACATCGCCTTCTGTCATCAAGCTCTGCGCCAAGATATTGATATTTGCTTCAGCAAACAGACGGTTAATCTGTGACAGGACGCCTGGTACGTTTTTATGGATGTGTAGCAGGCGATGCGTGCCTTCTTTAAACGGAATCGATACTTCTGGGAAGTTGACCGCCGTTGCTGTATCGCCTTGGTCAGAATATCGCACAAATTTATCTGCAACTTCCAGTCCAATATTTGCCTGTGCTTCTTGCGTTGAGCCACCGATATGCGGGGTCAAAATGACATTATCGAACTTACGCAGTGGTGACTCAAACTCTTCGTCAGCAGATTTTGGCTCTTTTGGGAACACATCAATTGCTGCACCCAAGATTTTGCCAGATTCAAGCACGGCAGCAAGGTCATCAATCTCGACACAAGTACCACGCGCAGCATTGATAAAGTAGCTGCCGTCTTTCATATGCGCAAACTGCGCCGCGCCCATCATGTAGCGTGTGCTTGGCAGATCAGGTACATGCAAAGTCACGATATCAGCAGTAGATAACAGCTCTTCTAAGCTAGCTACTTGTACTGCATTACCTAGTGGCAGTTTGGTCAAGACATCATGATAGATAACTTTCATACCAAAGCTTTCAGCCAATACAGACAGCTGCGAGCCAATAGATCCGTAACCGACGATACCGATGGTTTTGCCACGTACTTCATGTGAGTTAGTCGCAGACTTACCCCAACCACCGCGATGTACAGTGGCACTCTTTTCAGGGATACCGCGATAGAGCATGATGGCTTCAGCAAGTACCAACTCAGCGACCGAACGGGTGTTTGAGAATGGCGCATTGAAGACCGGAATACCGAATTCACGAGCAGCATCTAAGTCTACTTGATTGGTACCAATACAAAAGCAACCAATGCCGATAAGCTTATGTGCATGCTGAAGCACTTCACGCGTCAGCTGCGTGCGCGAGCGAATACCAATAAAATGAGCATCTTTAATCTTTTCAATCAGCTCATCTTGATCCAATGCATGACTGATATTTTCAATGTTTTGATAACCAGCATCTTTTAATACTTTTAAAGCATTGTCGTGCAGACCTTCAAGCAATAAAAACCGGATTTTGTCTTTTTGGAGTGATAACGCCATGTGAGAACTGTCCTATAATTGTCTTATAAAAATCATCTGAGGGATAAGCTTGGATGAATGAAACGAAAAGAGTCTGGATATCTTACACAAAATTGGGCGGCGATGTTAGCAGATTAGATGAATTATTGGTTATCAATCCTGAAAACTTTTTATGCTATAGTGAATCCTGCTATCCAAATGAGAAAGCACCCCTTCTTTATGCTATGTACGCATATACAGAGGCAAACTAATAACACTCTACGATTGCGACGACTATTAAATTGCAATAATATACATCGTTAATATTCCCTTAATAACATACACCATTAAACACGTTTAGTTATAGCCATTTGGTTATATGATAATTCCCATAATAATCCCCTCTATGCATAGCACTCACGTTGATACCGAGATTTGACCATGACTTCTTTATCTAGCCAAGCCCTATCTGAAACCTATACCGCGGCTGTCCAGACCCTATTAAATTCGCTGATTGACGCCCATCAGTTTGATGCCAGCCAAATTAAAACTGATAGCGAAAGCTTAGAGCATTGGGGTAAAGACTGGACCAAGCACTTTGTACCCGCACCTGCGGCTATCGTCTTTCCAAAGACTACTGAGCAAGTGCAAGCGATTGTACTGCTTGCCAATGAGCATGATGTGGTATTGACGCCAAGTGGCGGTCGTACGGGATTGTCTGCGGGTGCAGTCGCTGCCAATGGTGAGATTGTGGTCAGTATGGATAAGATGAACCATATCGGACAATTTTATCCTGCCGATCGTATGGTTGAGATTGAAGCCGGTGTGGTCACGCAGCAGTTGCAACAGTTTGCTGAATCGAAAGATCTCTACTACCCTGTCGATTTTGCTTCTGCTGGCTCCAGTCAAATCGGTGGCAATATTGGCACCAATGCTGGCGGCATCAAAGTTATCCGCTATGGTATGACCCGTCAATGGATCATGGGGCTGACTGTGGTGACCGGTAAAGGTGATATCTTGCAACTTAATCGCGGTATGGTCAAAAATGCTACTGGCTATGACTTACGTCAATTGTTTATCGGTAGCGAAGGCACACTTGGCTTTGTCACTCATGCACAAATCAAACTTGAGCGTCAGCCGCAAGACTTAAACGTCATGGTGCTTGGCATGGACAGCTTTAATGATGTGATGAATGTGTTATCTGCCTTTCAAGCACAGATTGATTTGACCGCGTTTGAATTCTTTGATGATGTGGCAATTGATAAGCTGATGGCACACTGTCAAGTACAAGAGCCATTTGAATCGCGCACCAAATTCTATACGCTATTAGAATTTGAAGCACCTTATGAGCCTATCATGGATAAAGCCATGGCGATATTTGAGGAGTGCATGGAACAAGGCTGGGTCGTTGATGGGGTGATGAGTCAGAGTCTCGCGCAAGCAGAAGAGCTATGGAAGCTACGCGAATATATCTCTGAGACCATCTCAGTATTTACCCCGTATAAAAACGATGTTTCGGTACTTATCAGTCATGTACCTGATTTTATCGATGAGATTGACCATATTGTCAGCAGCAACTACCCTGACTTTGAGGTCTGCTGGTTTGGTCATATCGGTGATGGCAACTTGCATCTTAATATCTTAAAGCCTGAAAATATGAGTAAAGACGATTTCTTTAGCGAGTGTCAGGTTGTTAACAAGTACGTGTTTGAGACGGTACAGAAATATGGTGGTTCAGTCTCTGCTGAGCATGGCGTTGGTATGACTAAAAAGCCGTATCTACATTATAGCCGCAGCGAAACTGAGATTGAGTATTTAAAAGAGGTCAAAAAAGTCTTTGATCCCAATAATATTATGAACCGTGGTAAGATTTTCGATATGTAAGGCGTTTTTACTCCTGATATATCTTTAATTATTAAAGATATATAGAAAGACGCTCAATCGATAAGATTAGCGTCTTTTTTTATGCTCAAATAACACTAGTACGATATATTTAAGTGAATCGCCTATATCTTTCTAAAGTGGCATAAACTATACATACAGCAGTGCTAAACCTGCGACGAGCAGCACACTCAAAAAACCCTGGACAACTAAAAAAGCCTGATGCGGCGCAGCGACATGGCGCACCATATTACCTAGCGCATTGTAAGTGATGCCCGCTGCATTGATATGAGGCGGCGTATCAAAATTTTTGATCACTTGTAAGAATAATTCGGTATGATCGGGTCTCCAATCGTGGGGCGAAAATGGCAAAAACGGTGATAGCTGTGCCGCTTGTTTTTTGGTTGCAGGTGACCATAACCAACGTTCCAAACACAGTAAGCGCATACGCCAATCAGAAAAACTGCGCTGCTTGATGACTTGCACTAATAGCACTTGAATGTTTTTATGACGGGTATCGACATATATACGCTGAATTAGCGTCAGTACTTTGGCCTTTTCACCCTCAATGCATTGCAAAAAATGCCCATTGCCATAGCATAACGTGCCTGTAATACCCTGCTGCTGATTATAATTACGCGCATGACTTTCTACTTCTTCGAATATCGTCGTACTAAAACGCGAACTAAGCGTCATGCTACTGACGTACACCAATTGCACCAGTGCAGTATCTTCAATGTCATCTAATGTTTTAAAAGCAGCAGTATGAATTTCAGGCGTCATTAAAAATTCCTAACGGGTTAATATTAAATATGAGCAAGGAAAAACAACCAAATAAAATTAAGTATAAATTTATCAAATGATGTCTCGACGAGGCAGAAAGACTCACAAAAACCTAGCAAATCTTTACGACGTTTGACTGTCATTAGCTGACGAGCTTGATATCATACCAGTCGACATTTACTTCAATAAAACTATAATCAGCAGTCAATGTACGTCAAAAGGCAGCCAAAGCACCCTTGAAGTGCGATAGAGCCACTTGCAAACTTATAAAAATGCCTCATTAAAATAGATCATATGAGAAACGATCCTTATAACTTATTGTAAATACACAGATAAATGATTGTAACGATTCTCACAGCCTATTGGTATATTTTTCTCAACATTGTTATGCCGAAACCTTGTCCTTAAGTTGAGAATTAAGTTTGCCGTTATTTATCCCACTTATATAAAAATTAGTCACAAGATGTGTCTTACCTTCATTTATCAATATCACTTATCAACACCCGCATACAGAAACAACAGACAGGAATTTTATGAGTAAGATAGAAAAACCAGAAGACTTTCATTTAACGATTGCTGAGATTAAGAAAAAAGACTACCCGCAACTAAAAGCGTTAATGGATCGAGTCTATGTCAATTTAGGCGGCGCATGGTCAAAAAATACAATTCATACTTTGATTGACGCTTTCCCAGAAGGGCAGATTGCTTTATTTGATCACGACGAGCTGATTGGTATCGTATTGTCTATGCGCGTTGATTATGCAAAGTTCTCTAATCCACATACCTATGATGACTTGATTGGTCATAAAGAGATTATCAGAGACAATCCTGAAGGCGATGCTATCTATGGTTTAGACGCTCTCATTGACCCTGAATATCGTGGTTATCGCTTGGGTCGCAGGCTGTATGATGCCCGTAAAGAGCTTTGTCGTCAGTTGAACTTCCGAGCTATTTTAGCTGGTGGTCGTATTCCAAACTACCATAACCATCAAGATTTAACGCCCGGTGACTATATCGATGCGGTTGCCTCACGCGAAATTCATGATTCTGCGCTTTCATTCCAATTATCGAATGGTTTTATCGTCAAGCGCATTTTGACCGCTTATTTGCCAGATGACAAACAGTCTAAAGGTTTTGCGACCTTACTTGAGTGGGCAAATATTTATTATGAGCCAAAAGACTACAAGCCAAATACTCGCAAATCTGAGGTTCGTATTGGCGGTATTCAGTGGCAGATGCGTGAAGTTGAATCGCCAGAGGAACTACTGCAACAGGTTGAATTCTTTGTTGATATCATGGCAGATTACAACTCTGACTTTGCCTGCTTACCGGAATTTTTTAACGCGCCATTGATGGGATTGTGTGAATCGACCGATCAAAACGTTGCGATTCGATTTTTGGCAGGCTATACCGAATGGTTTAAAAATGAGATATCGCATCTGGCTGTCAGCTATAACGTCAACGTCATTACTGGCTCTATGCCCTACTTGGATGAAGAAGATACCTTATTCAATGTCAGTTATCTGTGTCGCCGCGACGGTACGGTAGAAGAGCAACGCAAAATCCATATTACTCCGCATGAGCGTAGCGCGTGGGTAATTGAAGGCGGTGATGAAGTTAAGGTGTTTGATACTGATGCCGGTCGTATCGGTATTTTAGTCTGTTATGACGTTGAATTCCCTGAACTTGCCCGCCTAATGGCACTTGATGATATGGATATTTTGTTTGTGCCATTTTGGACCGATACTCAAAACGGCTATCTACGCGTACGCCACTGCGCCCAAGCGCGTGCGATTGAAAACGAATGCTATGTGATGATTTGCGGCTCAGTTGGTAATTTACCACAAGTTGAAAGTCTCGATATTCAATACGCGCAGTCTTCTATCTTCTCGCCATCAGATTTTGCTTTCCCGCATGATGCGATTATGGCTGAAACGACGGCGAATACCGAGATGGTATTCTTTTCAGATGTGAATTTAGACAAGCTTATTCATGTCCGTAATGAAGGTTCGGTACACAATCTACTTGATCGCCGTGACGATTTGTATAGCTTGAAATGGAAGAGAAAATCTAAAATATCAGCCAGTAAATTGAGCGATGATGAGCTTCGAGAAAACTCTGGTAGCGTGCTTTTAGGCGATCCATTACAAAACCGTGCGCAAAAGCCTTAAGTGAGGAATATCCAACCATTAATTAATAGCATACTTAATTAATGAGACTCTTAATATTTTAATCATACGGCTGACTATTCAGCCGTATATTTTTATCTATTAAAAACTATAGTCAATTCCAAATAAAACAAATACGTTATGTTCCATCGCAGTACTGGTATAAATTTTTCTGGCGTGCTGTGCCTACGCCGACAGAGGCTGCGTAAAATTCATCCCAGTCTTACTGTATAGCTTTAATACTGAATTCACTATACTTATAAAAGCCACCGAGCAAAAAAGCAGCCATTATGACGACTGAGAGACCTAAAAAGACACCCAAGCAAAAAGCACTGTCACTTATTAAAACTGTGCTGCTCTACGGCTTGGTATTTGCCATTATTTATACTGCTGTTAACTGGTGGCGACAGCCGGTCATGCCAGCCGATCCACAGTTGCAATTGATGGATTATCAAGGGCAGAGTATTGATTTGGCAGCAATGAGTGCAGACAAACCCACGCTGGTCTATTTTTGGGGTACGTGGTGTCCGATATGTAGCGTGACCTCACCTAATATTAATGCGTTGGCTGCAGAAAATAACTATCCAGTCGTTACTGTTGCTATCAAGTCCGGCTCTGACCAAGAGTTACACAGCTATCTTAAGCAAAACAATTATAATTTTAATACTGTAAACGATAAAGAAGGCGCTATCTTTGATGATTGGCAAGGGCAAGTCACGCCCTCTTATGTCATATTAAAAAATGGCGTGATGAGCCAAGGGCTTACAGGCATTCAACCATTATGGTCATTAAAACTAAGACTGTGGCTGTCGTCAGTTTTTTAGGGCTGAAATTAACTGTAGTCTTAGTCTAGCACCTCACGCAAAAACCCTATAGCAGAGCTCACTGCTATAGGGGTTTTGTCTATACATTTGAATAAATTAGGACATAAAACGCTGTGCAGCCGGCATCTTTAACATCAAGATCCAATAGATAGCGCCTGCTGGAATTAAGCTTGCATACCAAGAGATACTTGAGAATAATAGAGCGACTACAATCCCCACTACCATAGCGATAACAGCTGCCATGTTGACGCCCTTATAGGGACCATTTTCATCATATAGCTTGTCAAGATCCAGCTTTTGCTTACGTAAGAAATAGTAGTCAACGACTAAGATGGCAAATATAGGACCCAAAAACGCTGAGTAAGTTTGAATAAATAAGTTTAATCCCGCAGCAGATTCATCTTTTACTAGCTCCCAAGGGAATGTCCCAAAGGCAAGCAACCCAACAATAACTGCAGCAGTTTTATACTTAATTTTGAAGATATCCATTAATGCATAAGCAGGCGGTACGACGTTGTTTAAGATATTGGTAGTGACCTGCGCAAAAGCAATGAAAAGCATCGTAATGATTAATAAAGGCTTATTATCAACGGCGCTAGAAAATACCTTGATAGGATCAACTTCACCAGTCGCACTGGTCACCATCACACCAATCAGACCCATAAACAATGTTGCAGGTAGGATAGAGTTGGCATAGATGGCTACTTGACGAAAAAGACCAACATCTTCTTTTAGTTCACGCGAATAGTCAGAGACGTTAAGCATCATCGTACTGTAAACGCCTAAAAACAGCATGGTTGCGCCCCAAAATGGCGCTCCCCAAGTCCCTTCTGTATTGATAAGATTGGTTGAAATCACATCACCATATTTATTAATCACACTAATAAACATGTAAATCAGTGAACCAATAATAAAAATTGAGCCAATGTTTTCGAGCCATTTGATACCATGAAAACCCAAAACGGACAGACCAATTTGTAAAAACTGAAAACCAACAAAGAAGACGACTATATTACTGTAGCCAAACAAGGCATCAGATACTAAGTTCAAGGCACCGGCACCAATCCAACTTTGAAAGCCAAACCAGACAATCGCAGGTACAGAGCGCACCAGTGCTGGTATGCGACTACCAGTGAAACCAAAAGATGAACGACTTTGCACCATAAACGGGATACCATATTTATGACCTGCGCGACCGTTAATCATGAGCGCTGCACCAATAACCGTACAACCAATGGCGATTGCTAGCACTACTTGTAATAAGTTAAGCGTACCAACCAAACCTGACCCAACGGTGAAGGTACCAATAGAGACACACCCACCTAACCAAGTAAATAAATAAGACCAAGAGCCCATAATTCGTGTGGTTTGCGGCGCTAGGCTCTCTTCACCAACCCCTTTATGCTCTATTGTTTTTACGCCTGCCGTAGCACCGGCTCCTTGAATATTGTCCATTACCTTCTCCTTCCTTGAGAATGTTGAATATTTATTGGTTAATAGCTGTTTCGTCCATTTCTATTTAATGTTGGATAGGTGCTGCATAGGCGCCAATTTTACTGGTTTTTAGACCACAGCCAACCAGTGCCTCAATCATACGAGTAGCCACAGTCACACCATCAATCACAGGCACACCCGTTTCTGCAGTCAGCCATTCTGTTAAGTCTGCCATCCCAGCACAGCCCAAAACCACCGCTTCGCAGTTGTCTTCACGCACTGCACGCAAAATTTCATCACGAACTTTTTCACGGGCGCCAGAGCCAGCTTCCTCAAGAGCAAGCACGGGTATGGCAGCAGAGCGTACTTTTCTACAGCGATGAGATAAACCATAACCATGAATCAAATCTTCAATCACGGGTACGGAACGTGGCAAAGTGGTGACTACACTAAAAGAGGTTGAAATCATACTAGCGGCTTTGACCGCCGCTTCACAAATTCCAATAACCGGACCTGAAAACACTTCGCGGCAAGCACCAATACCTGGGTCATCAAAGCAGGCAACGACCACACCATCAATTCCTTCTTGTTCCGCTTGTTGTAAGCGTTTAATCAAACCAGGGACAGAGAGCGCTTCATCATGATGCCCTTGAATAGATGCAGGCGAATCCGTTCCAGAAGCGCCAATAATGGTCGTACCTGCACTGGCTTTTTGACGCGCGCTTTCAACGATTTTATCGGTCATAGAAGTGGTCGAGTTTGGGTTCATCACTAGAATTTTCATAGAGCCTCGCTATTCATAGGTTATCGTCATTATTCACAGATCAGCAGCATGTCATATTTGTTAACAATTATTGTTAACTATTATTGTTAACAAAACAATCTATTTTTTTAATATTTGTTGTAGCGATAACAGTCGCACACTATAATTGCGTCTATGAAAATAGAGAAAACCAAACAAACAGTTCCTGCGCTCGATGAAATACCCGAGCAAACCATTATCAACTCCATCACCGCTGCGGTGTCAGAGCAACGCTTGCCCGCTGGAACAAAGCTTGGCGAGCAGATGCTGAGTGACTTGTTTAACTGCAATAGAGCCAATGTGAGGCGAGCACTCTCTACCCTTGCAACGATGCATGTGGTGCAATTACAGCCCAACCGCGGCGCTTTTGTTTCAACTCCGTCACCGAAAGAAGCAGGTGATGTGTTTGAAGCACGGCGCACGATTGAGCGTACACTCGCCCGTAAAGTAATCAAAAATGCTAGTCTGCAAGACATTGCTGACATGCGTGCTACGATAGCTGCCGAAGCTGATGCGCGGGCGCAAGGTGATAAGCCTGCGGAGCTACGCCTATCTCGCACTTTCCATATGCAGTTGGCAATGATTTCAGGCAATACAGTTTTAGAGCGGTTTTTGAGTGAACTTACATTACGTACCACGCTAATCATTGGGCTATATAACAAAGTTGGCTCATCTAACTGCGCTGAAGACGAACATCTTGGCATGGTAAATGCCATTGAAAACAGGGATGAAGAAGGTCTGTTATTGCTGATTAATCAACACTTGAATCACTTAGAATCTAGCCTAGACTTTAAATGCGCAGCAAAACCTTTCTTTAGCTTAGCCGAGCAGCTGACTATCGTGCCTGCTTGAATATTGGTAATAGAAATGCACTTTTAGCACCCTTTAAGGCCGTTTACATTAAAAAACCTGCCAATCATTTGACTGGCAGGTTTTTTATTTAAAATAATCAGCGGCGATAAAAACTAGCCAACTAAAGCATCCATTTTTCTATACTGATAATCTAGCACTTCTGCTACGGCTTTATACGTCATATGAGCTTGCGTGGTATTTACACCTTAATAAACCCATATTAGTAAGTTTATGTTTCATTTCTTTAAATCGAATTGAATCGGATATGATATGTGATGCAGATTGAAATCAATGAATAAAAACAGTTAAATCAACAACGACCATCAACTACTGAAAGTAGGGATTATCTGACGATAGTGATATGATGCTGTCTTGCACATAAAGACAGCATGGACATTGATTGCTCAATTTATTATCACCTTTATTATCCTAGCAGATATAAAATAACAACCAATCGCTCGTTAAATGAATTTTGTGACGGTTTTGACAGACATAGAAACGATACTCGGCAGCTCTTCTTACCCCACTCTTTTTGTCATATAATAGCGAGTGTTATCTACTTTCAATCAAATTATTACTTTAGCTTTTGTAGCCAGCTTTACACGCACTTTTTAATTCAATTTACATTTTCATCACCATTCTAAAAGACGCCTTCTATGACTGATAAAAGTACTGATATGCCAAGCCAAGACTATAAAGACACCCTAAACCTTGCCGACACGCCGTTTGCGATGCGTGCAAACCTTGCCAAACGTGAGCCAGATTGGCTAGCAGCTTGGGAAGCAGATGATGTTTACGGTAAAATTCGTGCGGCACGTGCTGGGGCAATCAAATACATTTTGCATGATGGTCCTCCATACGCCAACGGTCAGATTCACTTGGGTCATGCAGTCAATAAAGTACTCAAAGACATTATCGTAAAATCAAAAACGTTATCTGGTTTTGATGCGCCTTATGTGCCCGGTTGGGACTGTCATGGTCTGCCTATCGAGCAAAAAGTCGAAGCCAAACATGGTAAAGTCGGTCAAAAGGTTTCTGCAACCGAATTCCGTGGTCTATGTCGTGAATATGCCAGCACACAGATCGAATTACAAAAGGCGGATTTTAAGCGTCTGGGTGTGTTTGGTGATTGGGACAATCCTTATCTGACTATGAACTTCCATCAAGAAGCCAATATCGTGCGCGCCCTTGCCAAAATTTATGACAATGGTCACGTAACTCGCGGTATGAAGCCGGTCAACTGGTGCTTGGACTGTAGTTCAGCATTGGCTGAAGCCGAAGTTGAATATCAAGATAAAGTCTCAGACGCCATTTATGTCAGCTTTGATATTGTAGACAGTGACAAAGTTGCGGCATTGGCTGAAATAGACGGCAATATCTCTGCCGTTATCTGGACGACGACGCCTTGGACATTGCCTGCTAACCAAGCTATTGCAGTCCATCCTGAGCACGACTATAGTGTGGTCGCTACGGAAAACGGCAACTTACTACTGGCGACTGATTTGGTTGAGTCGGCGCTAAGTGAATTTAAGCTCGAGAATAAAGGTGTCTTAGCGACCGTATCAGGTCGTGAGCTTGAAGGTCTACATGCTCAGCATCCGCTTATCGAAGCTCGCCAAGTGCCATTAATCTTGGGCGATCACGTAACGACTGACAGCGGTACTGGCTTGGTACATACTGCACCGGGTCATGGTCTTGACGATTATATCGTCGGTCTAAAATATAATTTGCCTGTTGAAAACCCAGTGAGTGGTACGGGCGTTTATTTAGACAGCGCAGCGGTATTTGCCGGTGAGCACATCTATAAAGCCAATCCACAAATCATCGCTGCCCTACACGAAAACGGTCATTTAGTTAGCCATACCAAAATTGAGCATAGCTATCCGCATTGCTGGCGTCATAAATCGCCAATCATTTTCCGTGCCACGCCGCAATGGTTTATCAGCATGGAAACTCAAGGCTTACGTGAGCGCGCGCTTGCTGATATTCCAGCGGTTCAATGGACACCAGCGTGGGGTCAAAACCGTATTGAGTCTATGATGACAGGTCGCCCAGATTGGTGCATCTCTCGCCAGCGTACGTGGGGCGTACCGATTACTTTCTTTACCCATAAAGAAACCGGCGAGCTGCATCCAAATACGCTTGAACTGATGGAAACGGCAGCACAAAAAATCAATGAAGGTGGCGTAGAAGCATGGTTTGATGCCAGCTGTGAGGATTTTTTAGGCGCGGAAGCTGCTGATTATGATAAAGCGACTGATACCTTAGACGTTTGGTTTGACTCTGGCACGACACATTTTGCCGTACTTGATCAACGCGACGAGCTGACCAACCCTGCTGATATGTACTTAGAAGGCTCCGACCAACATCGTGGATGGTTCCAGACGTCGTTGCTGACCTCGGAAGCCATGTACGAGCGCCCACCGTTTAAACAAGTTTTAACCCATGGCTTTGTGGTTGATGAAAACGGTCGCAAGATGAGTAAATCACTGGGTAATATCATAACCCCGCAAGAAGAAATCAATAAAACGGGCGCGGATATGTTGCGTTTGTGGATTGCATCAAGCGACTACCGTTATGAGATGAGCGCTGGTAAAACCGTCTTTAAAGGCGCAATCGATATGTATCGCCGCATTCGTAATACCTTGCGCTTCTTGCTTGCCAATACTGATGACTTTGATCCTGCTACCAATAGCGTTGATATTAATGAGCTGGTTAGCCTCGATAAATTTATCATTGAGCGTGCGCAAACGGTACAAGCACAAATCATCAGTGCGTATGATGCGATGGACTTTCACCAAGTCACGCAGCATATCACCGCATTCTGCTCGCAAGACTTGGGCAGCTTCTACTTAGATATTATCAAAGACCGTCAATACACCACACAAACTGATGGTCAACCGCGCCGCTCTGCACAAACAGCGATTTACCATATTGCTGAAGCATTGATTCGCTGGATTACACCGATTTTATCCTTTACGGCGCAAGAAGCATGGGAAGTATTGCATGGCGCTAATAGCTATATATTCACTGAAGAATGGTACAGCTTCCCAGAGTTTGAGCTGAGCGCTATTAGCAATGATGACTGGCAACGTATTATGCTTGCAAAAGACATGGTTAATAAACATATCGAAACTGCACGTGGCGAGAAAATCATCAATGCCAACTTATCTGCTGACGTCAGTCTATATGCTGATGGCGCTATGCATGAAAGCCTAGCTAAACTTGGCGAAGAGCTGCGTTTTGTCCTTATCACTAGTAGCGCAACTTTAAAGCCTTTGAGCGCTGCTCCTGCTAATGTAGCAAACATCGATGAGCAAACAGATAGCAATAATATAACGGCAGATTTAGTTGTCGAAGTGAATGCTGCAGCGGGCACCAAGTGCGTGCGCTGTTGGCATATCCGTGATGACATTGGCACAGATAGCGCACATCCAGAATTATGTGTGCGCTGTGCAACCAACGTCAGCGGTGACGGCGAGGTGCGCCACTATGCCTAACTCAACGCCTAATCCAACAAATTCGTCTGACGATAAGCAGGTGCCTATCGACGTCGACAGTTCACCTAAACCGGCTCATGCCACTACGGGTAGCTCATCGACGCCGAAGAGTCGACTGAACAAGACGCCAAAGATGATCGCTAATGGTCGTCTTGCGCTTAACTGGTATCTGTTGTCAC
Source organism: Psychrobacter sp. DD43 (assembly GCF_904846555.1). Lineage (NCBI taxonomy): Bacteria > Pseudomonadati > Pseudomonadota > Gammaproteobacteria > Moraxellales > Moraxellaceae > Psychrobacter > Psychrobacter sp. DD43. Next base: position 130,868 of record NZ_CAJHBE010000002.1, on the reverse strand, counting down.
TGGTCGTGATTATCCTTGATCAATGGACAAAATGGTTAGCTGAGACCAATCTGACCTTCCTTGAACCTGTGCCTGTGATTGAGCCGTTTCTAAACTGGACGCTCGCTTACAACTACGGCGCTGCTTTTAGCTTTTTGGCAGATGCAGGCGGTTGGCAAAAGTGGTTTTTTGCAGGGCTGGCGCTATTGATGTCGCTATTCTTGATAGGCTATCTCGCTAAAGCGCCCCGTCAAGCTAAGCTGTTATCACTAGGTTTAGCATTGGTATTAGGCGGTGCCGTGGGTAATTTAATCGATCGCTTATTACATGGTCACGTCATTGATTTTATACATGTGCATTATGCTGATGTTTGGCATTATCCCATTTTTAATATTGCTGATATTGGTATTTCTATCGGTGTATTATTGATTGTCATCGATATGCTGTTTTTGGAAAAAAAGCGTGACGTTTAACGCGTCTCAAGGCATATCACTTTATTAATAGAAAAGGTGGATTGCATTTTCGTAAATCCACCTTTTCTTTGGCTTTTATTCTCACTATCTAAAACCTATAACAATTCTTCCAGAAAATCCAAACCGCCATCCGCCAATATAAATAGTAACCCTGCCATGTTAATGATGACAGTCAAATAATACGCAATACGAAATTCAGGCTTTTGTGACTTATGACGCAAGTAGGTTTGTGCGACCATTGCCCCGACCCAGCCACCAAGCGCACTTAAAATATGTAATGTCATCTCAGGTGTTCGCCAGTCGTTATTTTGAGCAGCCGCTTTGTCTTTAGCATACATGATATAGGTTATCATACCCAATACAGCATACCACCCAACAACTAGCCAGCTAAGCTTATTCATGACCGCCAGTAATATCAGTACACCATAAAATCCAACACCAAGAAACAAGCGTTTCTTCTGCCCCGCTTCAAACTCTGCTTGGGCGTTACGTTTGTGATTACGCTGGCGAATTTGCTTATTTTTTTGCGCCATCTTTTGTTGTACAAAGCTCAGCTCTTGCACCCCTTTTGCTTGCAAGCGTCTTTGATTATCATAGCCAACCGTAAAAACAACCTCTTCACCGATAGCAGGACGACGTTGTGCTTTAAACGCGCTGACATGAAAAAACACCGACTCACCCGCTTCGGTTTCGATAAAGCCAAAGCCTTTATCGTCTTGCCATTTTGTGACTCGACCTTGTTGTTTAGTTGCCATCGGTTTTGCCATAATGTTGCGCTCACTTTTAGATTCGCAAATATATTACACTATTTACGTTACACTATTGGCGCTTACAACTTTTTCTAGATGACTTATCATTTCTTATATTGATGTCCACCTAACTTCCTACTCCAGTAATAGGTAAATTTTCCATGACCGACTCGCAATTTATCACACCAAATGAAGACATCCGCATCACTTTTGGCAGCCTCGTTAAGCTGCATTTTGAAGTATCGCTCGAGAATGGCACCGTAATTGATTCAACCTTTAGCCGTGATACACCCGTTACTTTAACTATAGGTAATGAGAGCTTACTACCTGGCTTTGAGCAAGTGCTGATGAATCTGCGTGCAGGCGATACGCGTACGGCACACCTTGAGCCAGAGCAAGCATTTGGTGAATGGAATCCTGACAACATCCAACGCTTTAGCCCTACTCAGTTTGCGCTTATCGCTGACAATCCTGAAATTGGCATGCTGGTTGAATTTGAAGATAAAGGTAAAAACACTCTACCCGGTACGATTAGCGCCATCACTGATGACGAAGTAGAAGTAGACTTTAACCATCCGCTTGCTGGACAATCTGTGCTGTTTAAAATTAAAATCTTTCAAGTGACGCCGCCGGGTGTCACAGGCATCAAGCTCATGTAATATAAAAAATTGCTTTAGAATAAAATAAAAAAGGAAGAAAATATGCAATATCAAACACTGCCACAGCTCAATGAAAAAGTCTCCAAAATCTGCTTGGGAACGATGACGTGGGGACAGCAAAATAGCGAAAGCGATGCACATGAGCAGATGGACTTAGCACTCAGCGAAGGCGTAAATTTTTGGGATACTGCTGAGATGTATCCTTCACCGCCAGACAAAGACAAGCAAGGCGATACTGAGCGCTTTATGGGCACATGGTTCCAAAAGAGCAAACAACGCGATAAAGTCGTTCTTGCCAGTAAAATATCGCCAATGGATTTTTTACGTGATGGGCAAACGCGTTTTAATGCCGCGCATATCAGCAGTGCTATTGATGGCAATCTTGAGCGTTTGCAGACCGATTACATTGATATCTACCAACTACACTGGCCTGAACGTCAAACGAACTATTTCAGTCAGCTCGGTTATACCGAAGCGATGGCAGCACAGCCGCTCGATGATTTGACGCCTTTTTTAGAAACCATCCAAGCGTTAAATGACGAGATTAAAAAAGGTCGTATCCGTGCTTATGGATTATCAAACGATACTGCTTGGGGATTGATGCGCTACTTATGGGAAGCGGATAAGAATGGTTTGATCGCACCTATTACGGTGCAAAACCCTTATAGTTTGCTTAACCGCTTATATGAAGTGGCTATGGCAGAGATTGCGCATCGTGAAAATGTGGGTTTACTTGCTTATTCACCACTAGGCTTTGGTGTGCTATCTGGTAAGTATCTCGATGGTAAACGTCCTACTGGCGCGCGCTTGACCATGTATGATCGCTTTGCCCGTTATACTAATGAAGAAGCACTATCAGCCACCGCCCAATATGCCAAAATCGCAGATGATGCTGGTTTAGATATGGCGCAGATGGCATTAGCCTTTGTTAACTCACGCTCGTTTGTAACCAGCAATATCATTGGTGCTACCACTATCGAACAGCTGAAATCTAATATTGATAGCATTAACTTAACCTTAGACTCAGATGTATTAGACGCTATCGAAGCGGTACATACTCAACATCCTAATCCGTCACCATAATTTTGCGTGGTCATAGATTGATATTGTTCAGCTTTCAACAATCTGAAGTTCAGGTATTTGCATAGCAAAGAAAAAGGCGCAAGTCGTTAGTATTAACTACTAAGATTTGCGCCTTTTTTATACACGTTTAACTAACCAATTTAAAGCGTATAGAATTAAACTTTCGCTATTTTGGTCAATACACGCGAATGTAATTCAGCTAAGCCTTCTTGCATACGTAATTGTAATAAATCTGTCAGCTGACTTTTGCTCAAACCTTTAGGATCGATTGCTTCTAGTGGTAAGACGTAAGCGGTGACATCTTTACTATCTAAAACCTTTTTCAAACTGTCTTTCATCGTCAGCTTGCCGTAATAAGGCAGTTCTTCACTTAAAGTACCGTCTTTATTGACATACGCAATCACCAACGGGCGCACAGGTACATCAGCATCTATCGCCGCTTGTAGCAATGTACCATGGATACGTTTGATTTTTTTACCATCTGTGGTGGTCGCTTCAGGGAAAAAGATAACCGAGAAGCCTTTGGTTAAAAAGTTAGCAATTTGCGACGCAACTGAGCCGACATCACCGGAACCACGCTCGATAAATACTGTGCCTGCTGCGTGTGCCAGCTTACCAAAGATAGGCCACTCACCTATTTCGGCTTTGGATAAGAAAAAAGCAGGGCTCACTGTACCGACCACAGGGATGTCCATCCACGATACATGGTTAGAAACCCATAGCCCGTGATGTTGCTCTACGCGCTCAACGGCGATAACCTTGACGCCAAAAGAGCCTGCCATTTTGCGACAAAAAGCTTGAATGTAGCGTGGCAGTGTTTCGCGTGGTGGCTGTTTAAATGCCCCGATACGTTGGGCGGCGCGTAGCCCACCAGCAATTGTGGTGGTCATACCAGCAATCTGTTTGCCGCGCCCCAATTGCTGTTTGATTGAAAAGCCTGTCTTGGGTTGGCTCATCTCTGTCCCTCGTAATTAAAACTTATGATTATATATGGTAAACAAAGGCAATGAGTATAACAAAGTTTATGCAGTCAGTGACGACTTGTTCACTGAGTTATGAATAGGTTTTGTGAGTGATTTGCTGCTAATGTCTCTCACTGATTCAGTTTAGAAAGAATATTGCGCTGCAAAGATGAAATCCTACTTAATGAACGCTGTAACATAAAATCATCGCTAATTGTGTGAATACGCTTTAATATCAACTGATAAGACCACATATAAATGGTTATCTGAACGCAACTAAGATAGTTATTCTATTTAGATAAGCTTGGTAATTTACTCAATATGTTGAATAAAATTCATTAGAAATAATATTTAGAATAGGCAGCGTTGCGATTTATTTACTTTATGGATAGGTGATACTCTTTGGAATATTTTGAAAGACATACTGGTGGCGAGCGCGCCATCATCGTACATTTAGACATCCGCCAAATTCAAGATCCTGATGATTTAGGTGAATTTGAATTATTGGCAGACTCAGCAGGCGCAGACCGCTTGGCACTGGTGACAGGCTCACGTGCACGCCCTGACGCCAGATATTTTGTTGGTAGCGGCAAAGCAGAAGAGATAGCAGAATTGGTGCGCGAGCATGATGCGGACATCGTGCTTTTTAACCACAGCTTATCGCCTTCACAAGAGCGTAATATTGAAGCCTTGGTACAATGCCGCGTACTTGATCGCACGGGTCTGATTTTGGACATTTTCGCGCAGCGTGCACGTACTTACGAAGGTAAACTACAAGTAGAGCTGGCACAGCTCAACCATTTGTCGACACGTTTGGTGCGTGGTTGGACGCATTTGGAACGTCAAAAAGGGGGTATTGGTCTACGTGGACCCGGTGAAACCCAGCTTGAGACGGATCGTCGCTTGCTGCAAGTGCGAGTCATGCAGCTCAAAAGTAGAATCGAAAAAGTCAGACAGACACGTGCGCAAGGTCGAGCTCGCCGTCAAAAATCAGATGTGCCGACTATTTCGCTTGTGGGTTATACCAATGCTGGTAAGTCTACCTTGTTTAATCGCTTGGTCGATGAAAACATCTATGCGGCCGACAAACTGTTTGCGACGCTCGATCCGACGTTACGCCGCTTAGATTGGCAAGGTGTTGGACGCGTGGTACTGGTCGATACGGTCGGTTTTGTCCGTCATTTACCACATGAGTTGGTCGAATCGTTCCATGCGACCTTAGAAGAGACACTTGAAGCAGACCTATTGCTCCATGTTATCGATTCTTCGAGCGAAGACATGCATGAGCAAATTCAGGCGGTGAAAGACGTACTGGCTGAAATTGATAACGATGTGCCTGTGCTCAATGTCTACAACAAGATCGATTTGACCGATGAGCCTGCACGTATCGGTTATGCCAGCGAAGGTCAACCCAACCGCGTCTATGTTTCTTCTAGAGAAAACTTAGGCATGGAAGAGTTGTCATTGGCCGTGCAGCAATTACTGACTGGCACACTGACCACCTTTGATTTGACCCTACCTTATAGCGCAGGGCAGTTAAAAAATGCCTTGTATGAGCTCGGCGTTATTCAAGAAGAAAGCTATGATGACAGTGGTCATGAGTGCTTAACGATTCGCTTGCCAAGCGATAGACTGAGACAGTTACTTGGTCAAGCCAACTTAGAGCCTCTAGATGTATTGCCATTAGCGCAAGCAACATTGCTGATGCCGATACTTGAAGAGTTTGAGCAGCCTGATGATGTAGAAGAACAAACGATGACGGACGCTGAAGAAAAAGCGTTTGCTGAATTTGAGGCGTTAAATGCTGAATCTGAGAGAGTAGCGGAAGACTTGATAATAGAAGATACTCAAACATCCGACTTGCAAAAATAAGTCATTTACTTCACATACTTTGAATAAAATTAAAAAGGACGCTATTGATAAATAGTGTCCTTTTTAATGCTGAATCAACATAGCGCACAAGAGAAACTCGTATTAGCAACAGCTATATATCGATGTACTGATGTATTGATTTTATTACTTACAGACTATATGGTCACTATTGACCGATACGCTTTATTAGTTGCGATACTCTATATATAATCTTTTATATACTGCACTCGTGAGTCTCCTCTCACTCATCTTTTTACTCTTTTATCTATCCCTGACGTGGTCCACTTGCTTATGAAGTCTACCCATTCTTCAAAAATGCCCTTATGGATGGCATTACTCCTGACGCTTACCATTGTCGTTACTGTACGTGAGTCGGCAGTATTTGTCTGTCAGTTGGCGGGTATTGAAAAAGCGGCCAATATCGTCGGCTTACTGACCATGTTTTTTATTCTGATGATTTGGCGATTTATCAAAGGTATTCCAGGCTGGCTTACCCAAGCGAGTAATACTTTACTTGTCGATAGTGGCTTTGCTTTTTTGCCAGTTTCAGCCGGTGCAGGCTTGCTGTTATTTGCTTTAGGAGATGAGCTATGGGGCTTTATGCTTACCATACTGATTAGTACGCTGATACCCATTTGGGGATTTGCCGTGTTATCCAATCGTTGGCTGAACCGTAATAATGATATGAACGGCAACACTACTATTAATGAGCAAAAATGACAGCCTTGAGTAGTATGAATAAAGGAATCTTATGAGTTTTGATAATGTGTTTGTGGCAACCTTTGCGGCGATATTACTGACTTTAGCAGCCCATGTAATTGCTCGCATATTGGCACGCAAACTTTCATGGTTACCGATGGTCATTACCGCACTAGTATTGGTCGTTATATTTCTATTCATTTTCCAATGGGATTACAATAATTATTATGCCGTTGCCAAGCCCGTTTTTGACCATTTATTAGGTTATGTCACTGTCTTATTGGCAATACCTTTGGCTGCCATGAATTTCAAAGGTTTACCCATCAAGAAACTTGTCTTGATTGTAGCGATGGCGAGTTTGATTGGCGCATTATTACCGATGTCATTAGCATATCTATTTTCACTCAGTCACGATACGATATTAGCATTTGCCAGTCGTTCAGTGACCACGCCGATTGGTCTGAGCATCGCAGATTTAATCAAAGCACCTCTGGCGATGGCAAACCTGATTATTATCGTTTCAGGTCTCATCGGCGGGACATTAGCGCGTTTCTTATTTATTGGCATTGAAGATGACCGTGCCAAAGGCTTAGCGCTTGGCTTAGTCGCTCATGCGTTCGGCACCGTAGAAGCATGGCAAATCAGTCATACAGCGGGCAGATATGCCGCGTTTGGCTTAGCAGTGAACGGTTTGGTCACTGCTGTCTGGGTACCTATATTTATCACAGCACTGTCTGCTTAATAGTCCTTTAATACAGCACTGCTATTCTATAGTCAATTCCAAATAAAACAGATACGTTATGTTCCAACGCAGTACTGGTATAAATTTTTCTGGCGTGCTGTGCCTACGCCGACAGAGGCTGCGTAAAATTCATCCCAGTCCTGCTTGCTGTATCGCTTTAATACTGAATTCACTATAGTACAGCTGCGAATATTTAGATTCATCGTGTGTTTCAATGCTTTTTGGCAAATACTAGTGATAATAGCCCTCCTCTATTTTGCCTTCACTGTAAATGGTCTGTGGCTACTTCTGACCTCGCACTTAATAAGGTACACTGCAATACCATATTGATTTTATTAAAAATTTTTACAATTTAAATGTTTGTTTGACCAGCTTGTCAGGTCAATCAGATGTAGTAAAAATTTATTATATGTTATAGTAAGCAACTATTATTTTTTGTATCTATTGCAATTGGTTTTGTTAACCGTGGTTCTGCGTTGTAGTACTTAAGCTTAGTGACTATGAAATATTGCAGACAGGGTAACCGCTTTATTGCGCAAACCAATGCGTCCATAAGCAAGGCAATTTGCTACTACTCGATAAAAAGTGATAACTCTATGATAAATGTTGCACCTTTCATAACCCGCTGCTTGTCTCCCGTTTTACTCACCGCCGTTGCCCTATCTAGCCTACCTATCGCTGCTCAAGCAGGCAATATGTATATCTATAAAGACAAAGGCGGACAAGTACTTCTCACCAACGTCAATCCCAGTGGTAATTTTGATAAATTTACTAAAAAAGTAAAAGTTACTTATTATAAAGATTCTAGTCTATATGATGGTGGTAGTAGTAGCAGTAATAGCAATGACTATGGGAGCAGCTCTGCAAGCAGCAGCGGTACTCGTAACTCTTATGATAGCTATATTATGGCTTCAGCGCAGCGCCACGGTGTCGATCCAGGACTTATGAAAGCCATGATGCATACTGAATCAGCCTTTAATCCCAATGCTCGCTCACCAGTCGGTGCGCAGGGTTTAATGCAGCTGATGCCAGCTACAGCACGTCGATTTAAAGTGAGCAATCCTTGGAATCCTGCCGATAATATTGAAGGTTCTGCCAAATATATCGCTTGGCTGATGCGCCGCTTTAACAACAACGTCGAGTTTGCGGTCGCGGGTTATAATGCAGGTGAAGGTAACGTCGATAAATATAATGGCATTCCACCGTTTAAAGAAACGCGTAACTATGTCAAAAGTGTGATGAGCCGATATCATAGCCTGTATAAAAACGATTCAGGGCTATCTGGTAATACGATGAATGCTAATAATAGCAATACTGTCAATACCAGTAATGGCGGTGGCATGCAAAACGTTAGTTATGGCACGAGTAGCAACAGTAATAGCGCAAGCTATGCCAACTCTGCTTATTTGGCATTGCGTTAATCCAAAATAAAAATCACAGACATAAAAAAACCCGTTAAATAAATAACGGGCTTTTTTATGCTTGATTGCTTCTTATGTCAAACAATCTATAAGTACTGAGCAAAAACAAACTCAGTACTTACTGCATTTTAAAACTTACTTGTTAGCTAGTGCTTGAGTAGCAGCAACTTCAGCAGCGAAGTCTTCTTGCTTTTTCTCAATGCCTTCACCGACTTCTAGACGTTTGAAACCAAGTACTTTTACGCCTTCAGCTTTTAGTACGTCACCAACTTTTTTCTCATTGTCCATAACGTATGGCTGACGTAATAAAGTAACTTCTTCTAGGTACTTACGTAGACCACCTTCGATCATTTTTTCAACGATGTTGTCAGGCTTGCCAGACTCACGTGCTTTTGCTTCAATGATGTCTTTTTCGCGCGCTAATAGATCAGCAGCAACGTCTTCGTCATCGATAGCAACTGGATTGAATGCAGCGATGTGCATAGCAAGATTTTTACCAGTTTCTGCACTGCCACCTTCATAAGATACTACTACGCCGATACGTAGACCATGGCGGTATGCAGCAATGTTAGCGCCTTCAAGTACTTCAACACGGCGGATTTGGATATTCTCACCGATTTTTTGTACTAGAGATACACGTGCTTCTTCAACTGTTTGACCATTGCCATATGGCAATTCAGCAATAGCAGCTACGTCAGTCACATTGTTTTCTAATGCAAGGTTCGCGACTGTTTCTGCAAAGGCTGCAAAATTTTCATCTTTTGCAACGAAGTCAGTTTGGCAGTTCACTTCTAACAAGAATGCTTTGCTGTCGCCTTGAGCGATGATGATAGCGCCGTCAGCTGCGATGTTACCCGCTTTTTTAGCCGCTTTTGCTTGACCAGATTTACGTAGGTTATCAATGGCAGTTTCGACATCACCGTTTGATTCTTCTAACGCTTTTTTACATTCCATCATGCCAAGACCAGTACGGTCACGCAATTCTTTTACCATTTTGGCAGATACTTTTACTTCTGACATAAGAGTTACCTTTTATTATGTAGGTGAGCATTATTATATATGGGAGTGCACAATATCTAAACGCACTTGAATTCTGTATAGCGGCTTAACAACGCCACTTTAACAAATCCGCTTTAACAATAAGGCATGACGAGTAATACTACATCATGCCTATTATTTATCTTTATGCTGTCTATACTATAAGTCATGTTATATGGCTGTTAATAGAAAAACTATCAAGGCAGCCTTACAACATTAAACCATATCACTCAGCGATTTATTCTGCTGGAGTAGCAGCTTCTTCAGTTTGAGCATCAGCTGCTTCTTCAGTAGCAGGTGCTTCTTGCTCAGCTTTACCACCAGCTTGAGTTTGTGCGTATTCTTTACCGGCGATGATTGCATCAGCCATAGAAGTTACGTACAAAGTCACAGCACGGATAGCATCATCGTTTGCTGGGATGATGTAATCAACGTTATCAGGGTTAGAGTTAGTATCAACGATACCGATAACTGGGATACCTAGGTTCTTAGCTTCTTTGATAGCGATTGCTTCATGATCTACGTCTACAACGAAGATTGCGTCAGGTAGACCGCCCATGTCTTTGATACCGCCCAATGAACGCTCAAGTTTTTCCATATCGCGAGTACGCTCTAACGCTTCACGCTTAGTAAGCTTAGCGAAAGTACCGTCTTCAGCTTGTTTTTCTAGCTCTTTTAGACGATTGATTGACTGGCGTAGTGTTTTCCAGTTAGTCAACATACCACCTAACCAGCGATGGTCAACGTATGGCATGCCAGCACGTGCTGCTTGCTCAGCGATAACGCCGCTAGCTGCGCGCTTAGTACCAACAAATAATACTTTGTTTTTCTTAGCAGCTAAGCCGTTAACGTAAGTCAATGCTTCGTTAAACGCCTTTACAGTGTGCTCAAGGTTAATGATGTGAATCTTGTTACGGGCACCAAAAATATATGGACCCATTTTTGGATTCCAAAAACGTGTTTGGTGACCAAAGTGAGCGCCGGCTTGTAATAGGTCGCGCATTTCGATTTTGGTTGGATTCTTTGTAGCCATGTTAAATGTCCTGTTGGTTGGGTTATGCCTCCACATCACAAAAACTGCCTATCTAGCGACACGCATCTGCTATGAGTTAGGTATATCAATGAAGCACCTAGCCGTGAAGCAAATTAATCAAGTCGCCAAACACCCAGCAATTTTTTGCCATGATGTGTGTGTCATTGGTTGATGGGTTGGTTGAAAAAACTGAGCTACGATTTGAACGTATAGAATACTATATGATAAAAAATAGCTGGGCTGTATTTTATCATATAACGCTTAGTCACTGCTAGCGCTATTATAAGGTTTAAGTGGATGATAATGCATAAAAAAAACGACGGTGAGACGTCGTTTTTTTATGCATTTAGAATAAGATTAAGCGATACTGATACCGATAACTGCTTTATAGCCTCGCCACGTAAATGGCGTGACATAGCTTTGGCGGTCTTTTGGCAGATAAGGAATACTGGGTATCCCTTCAATAATCTTAGGAGGTGAGATAATAAAATCGGCACCAAACTCGGTGCGAGCGTTGCCAGAGATGGTATTTGCCATCTCACCCAACAAGTCTTTCATCATCGTCATGGAAGAGTCAGGCTCGCCCATCACTTTGATAACTTCACGCAACATATTGCTTGGGGCACTGACATAGACACAGCCTTCAAGCGGTCCAGATATTTTAATCATGCCACTATAATCATAACCAACAGCATTTTTATTACTGTTTAGGTAAGGCGTATCAATGACCACTGCCTCAGCATCAATCTGCGCAAAAAATGCACTGATTGAACTTAAAAAGACGCCTAACTTTTCTACATTAACCATAATTGTTCATCGTCCATAGTTATCATCACGGGGTTGTGTAATCAATCTTGCAAACAAACCACAATCTCTCCGATTTGACTGCGCCAACTCACTGGAATGATAAAAGAACGTCCACTTTTAGGCAAAATGATACTTTGCGGCGAGCCTTTAAAGACAAACGGGACAGAGATATGAAATTCTGGACCAAACTCGTGACGGGCATTACCCGAAACCGTATTGGCAACCTCGCCTGCTAAATCGACCAGATTGTCCTCACTTTTATCTATCTCGCCCATACTGTCTAGAATACTGCTCAATAGTGCCGTGGTCGCCGTAAAATAAACCACCCCTTTTTGCACCCCTGATATACCGATGACGCCCGTATAATCATGGACTTTTGGCTGTTGGTTTTCTAACAAGTAAGGCGTATCGACCACCAACTCATCATTACCAAACTGAGTAAAATAGTTGGTAATGATACTCACAAAAATTTGTAAATTTTGCTCTTTCATAATGTGTGTTCTTTAATAAGGTATTTATTAAAATTATTGGACAATGTTAGTCTTGTACCAACTCATACAAAGACTCTACTAGCTCTTCTTCTGAAAAAGGCTTGCACAAGAACCCACTCGCGCCCAATGATAACGCTTCAATGCCAGTAGATTTGTCAGACAAGGCTGAGACCACCAAGATACGAACGTCAGGGTCGATAGCAATGATTTTTTCAATACATTCAAGACCGTCCATTTGCGGCATGGTCAAATCCATGGTCACCACATCTGGACGATGAATATTGAACTTTTCAAGCGCTTGAACCCCACTGGTTGCCGTAGCAACCAACATGAATTGACCCGAGTCATAAGCGCGCTGAATACGGTTTCGAATAATATTTGAGTCATCGACGATCATTAATTTATACATAGATTTTTTATTGTCCTTAATTACGCAGCAGGCAAGGTGATGACAAAACGAGTCATTTTTCCAAGCTCAGTATTTACATTCAGCTTACCATTGTGCTCTTTGACCAACGCCTTGATAACGTCTAAGCCCACACCGCGACCGCCATCTTCATCGGCATGTTCTTTGGTCGAGAAACCAGAAGCAAACAAGGTTTTGAGCAGATCACCATGAGTCATCTGAGGTGCCTCTTCTTGCGTGAAACGACCATCAGCAATCAACTTATGACGAATGCCCTCATAATCAATACCTTGACCGTCATCTTGCAGTACGATGATTAAGTTTTGACTGTCACGTTGCATCTCTAAATCAATGCTACCGATGGCAGACTTGCCCGCTGACTGACGCGCTTCAGGTGATTCGATACCATGTACCACTGCATTACGTAGCAACTGAATACTGATTTCTTTGATCGGTTGTTTGAGACGTTCAGGGATGTTTATATGTGCTAAATTATGGCCGTTAAGCTGTATTTTCTTGCCTTGTCTAACAGCAATGTCTTTAGCAAAATCTTGGTAATAAGATAGATGCTCGTTATCTGACTCATCGCTCAAATCGATTTCATTACCGCCATCGACATTTATGTTAGTGGTAGCAACGTCTGCTACTTGAGCTTGGACAACACTTGGTTGTGGTACAGTCTTTACTGACATTACAGGTTTTGCATTATTGTTAGCTTTTGGCGCTGCCTGATTGATACGTTCACCTAGCGTTTCAATGGTATTCGATAGGCTCAATAAGTCATCCAAATGCACGGCGAGCGGTAAGAAGTTATTACCCGACAGCTTGCCTTGATTTTGCAGCGCATCAAGCTTATCTTCAGCATCTGATGCGATTTTGGTAAAGCTATGCAGTTTAAGCGCAGATGCCTCACCTTTTAGGCTATGCATTTCACGATAAATCGCTTTTAGCTTCCCTTCTAGCTCAAATTGCGAGCTACCAGGATTTTTCAGGATATTGTTCATCTTATCGATGTGAGCTTTGGTATTATTAATAAACTCATTAATAATTTTTGGATTCACGTTTAAGATGGTCGTCAACATCTCAATCTGCATATCATTTTGCGAGCGTTCTTTTTCTAGGCGCTGCTCTAAATATACTGCATCTGAGACGTCATTGACGTTGACCAAAATACGGGCAATGTCTTTATCTTCATAAACACGTGAAAACTTAAAGTCTAAGAAGCGACTGGTCGTACTCTCCTCTCCAGACGCATTGTGTAACATGACTTTATGCAATGGATTTAAAGAATCAACCAGCTTTTCTTTGACACGTGGGTTGTATAACTGCTCGATAAACTGACGGGTGGTTCTCAAATCTTTGTCTGAGATACGGCCACGCAGTACATCGGCAAAGTTTTCTCCTGCCAATCTATCCTCACCAATAATGCCGTTAAGCGCGCGAGAATGCTGCTGACCAATGTTCAGGTCCTTATCCAACAAGAACAGGCCGGTATTGACCGTTTCCATAATTTCTTGCGTTTCACGACGAGCGGCCAATGCCTCAGCATCTGTATCACGCAGACGACGTACAAAGAAAAATACGAAAATTAGGAAGTAGGCAAAAATAGCGGCAACACCCAATACCTGAATGAGTCGGATAGTACTTGCTTGGCGTTCAGCGTTGATAAACACTTCATCGGTGAGCTGGTCTAACGAATCGTTAATTAGTAGACTCGATGTTTTTGCCTGTTCAACCGCTTGAATCAATTCATCAGATGAATCGACCATGATGTTGTCAGCGTCTTTAAGGTAAGTCTGAATCTTAGGCTCTAAAAGTAACCACTGCTCATTCGCCGCAGCGACTTTGGTTTGAGAGTTATTATTAATCTTCGGTAAGTCATAGCTTTTACCATCGACATCGGTAATTTCACCACCCTGTTCAATGGCAGTGATAGAGCTAGTAATAAGCGCTGTATTTTGCTCCAAACGCTCTAATACTCGTTGTATATGCGGCGAGTTGGTGTCTTCACCGTAACTGCTGTCCAAGTCAAATAAGTCTTTAATTACCGCTTGGGCGCTATTAGCAACTTGGTTGGTTTTATCAATTAAAACTGTATTTCTTTCAAGCAAGCTTGAGGTATAAAAAGTAAACGCTAGCAAGGCGCCAATCAAAGATAAAAATAGTGCAATCGAAATAATCAGACTGCGATAGCGCTTATTATCGACATTGTGTGTGGTTGCCATCTTTATAGTCCCTTAGCTCGATTGCTGATTATTTGAAGTACTTTTGGTCGCAGGCTCAGTCGCACCCAGCCATTTCTCTTCAATCTCTTTAAATGTGCCTTTTGCTTTTAACTTGGTAATGCCTTCATTTACACTCTTGATCAGCTTAGTATTTTCTTTTGCCATCAAAACGACTTGCTGTGCTGAAGGCGCATCCGCTGCTTCATAAGGGACAATCTTAACTTTATGTTCTGGATAACCTTTTATAATGTATTGCAAAACTGGCATATCATATAAGAACACATCAGTATTACCTTGAACTAAGTCCTGATAAGCCAAAAATGCAGTAGATCTTGAAACCAGCTCAACTGAGCTGCCCATCTCTTTTAGAGTGTCTTCTTCTTTAGAACCCTCTAAAGTACCTGTTTTTAGACCTTTGATATCGTTTAAATCTTTGATATCAAACTTTCCTTCCAAATACATAATAGTAGCTGGATTGAAAAAGTAAGGCGTTGATAGACCATATCTAATTGCACGATCATCTTTATAAGAAATACCAGAAATAGCTAAATCACGCTTTCCCGATTCCACACTATCGAACATATCCTGCCATGACTCTTTGTAGAATTCGACTTTAAAGCCTTGCTCTTCCCCAATGGCTCTAATCGAATCGACATCAGTGCCTTGCATGTTGCCATAATCATCTTGAAATGAGAAAGGCGGTAAATCACCAGTCATTGCCACCTTTAATGTCGGTGCTGTAGCAGGAAGTTTACTGACAAAATTGTCTTTATGTTCCGTTACTGTTGCGCCAGCTGCATTAGCGTTGTCTTGGGTAGAAGAATTTCCACACCCAAATAAGCCTACACTCAATATAATCGGTAATGCTCGATATAATAGTTTCATCTCTTATCCTTAAGGCTCAATTTTATTCAAAAAATCAATTTTAAAAACAATTCTGTAAGTTTAAGAAAGGTATAAAAAACACTTAATTACAGAAAATTACCTTAGATAATAATTGAGCAACTCAGCCATTGCAATCACTTTGTTTTATCAAGGCAAACAATTGTTTATATATAACCAGAAATGTATATACAATATACAAAGCAGGTTCGAGATTTTTATCTATAAAGCTAAGCGTACTGAGGCTTGTACCAAAAATAGATATTATTAACAATGAATAAAAAAGTATAAAAAAAAGCATTCAGACGATGAATACGTACTGAATGCTTTTTTACCGATGAATATTAATAAATAGAATTTTTCAGTTAATTAATCTGCATTATCTAAATCCAAATTACGGTCTATCTGCCAAATTAAATAGCAACCAAGACTCATCAGTGCAAACATCGCGATACCGATTTTCAGTACTGGATTGACGGGGAATAAGTTTAATAACAATCCACCAAAGATACCTACTGAGAACATAAGCGAGCCTTGTAGCGCACTGGCCATACCAGCACGGCGCTTTTGAAAAGCAAGCGCAATCGCTGAAGCGTTGGGCTGTGTCAAACCTAAACCTGAGATACAAAAGAAAATACAGACTAAGACCAATGGCAACCAAGCATCGGTCCCAAATACGATACCAAGGGTAAATAGAGCCCCCGCTGAGATGACCTGCATCATCGCACCAAAACGTAAAATACTCAAAATACGGAAGCGATTGGTCAGCCATTGGTTAAGCTGCGTCAATGCCACAAAGCCTGCAGCATTCATACCAAAGAGCCAGCCAAAATGTGTGGCTGACATGCCATAGGTATCCATGATAAGTTCAGAGGCTGAGCTGATATAAACGAACATTGCACCCATCAATAACCCGCCGCCAATCGCCGGATAGTTAAAGGTGGGATCTCTCAGCAAATCCCAATATTGACTGAGTATCTCTTTGGCAGGACGCACAGTGCGGTTTTCTTCGCTAAGGGTCTCAAAAAAGAAAAATTTAGTCAGTAATAAATTTAACGTGCCAAAAGCCGCCAAAAACCAAAAGATAGAATGCCAACTAAAATACTGCAAAAATACTGCGCCAAGTGATGGTGCTAGTATCGGCGCTAAGCCCATTACCAAAATCATGATAGAAAACGCTTTTGCCGTTTGCTTAGCGGTTAGACGGTCTCGAATCGCAGCACGGGTAACCACTGCCCCTACGCAAGCACCGAGCGCTTGCAAGGTACGACCAGCGAATAACACGTATTCATTGTTGGTGGTTGCACAAATAATAGAGGCAATCACATATAAGACCATGCCTATATATAAAGGCTTGACGCGGCCAACGCGGTCACTAAAGGGACCATAAAACAATTGACCAAATACCAATCCGACAAAGTAAGCAGGTACGGAGTTTGCCATAAAGGCAGTCGACACACCAAAGTCATCCGCCATCGATGGTAACGCTGGCAGATACATATCAATAGATAAAGGTCCTACCGCAACGATAAGACCCAGCATCATAATCCATGCGACAGGTAAATCGGCAGAGCGCACGCGGTCAGCAGCAAGCGGTTTATTAGGAAGGGGGGATTTTGGAGCAGACATAGTTAAACCATTTGATCTAGTGATTGTTATTTTATTTTTATCGACGAACCGCTACGCAAGCAGACAGTCTTATATCGCACTGTCTGCCTATATTTCAATAGAGGTCTCACGTTAATAAAACAAACTTTAATCAATAAAACAATGGTTCGTTTGAAATAAGATGAAGTCATTTAAAACAATAAGCTATCTAAACTGTATTAACGGAACTGGCGCTTGCCAAATACAGTACTGGCTTGCTTCGCTTTTCTAAGGGCAAGTTTACGATTGCGACCGAACATCATCTTTAATTGCCAGACTTTTTCTATATATAAAGTAGTCGCAGATTGTTCAAACATGGCATTGATAACGCGTTTACTTGCCAGCACGGCATCTGGTGACCGTTCAGCAAATTCAGCAGCAAGTTGCTGCGCTTGCTCAAGTGGCGTCTCACTGCAATGACTGACCAATCCTAGCTCTTTGCCCTGCTCTGCACTAACGATACGGGCTGTCATTGCCAGCTCTTTTAGGATATCAGCTCGTACCACGCCAAAACCAGATTGCGTCAAGCCCATATCTGGTACTAGTCCCCATTTGGCCTCCATAATAGCCAATTTACAATCAGGATGGCTGATACGAATATCACATGCCAGCGCCAGCTGTAAGCCTGCACCGATACAATATCCTTCAAGTACGGCAATGACAGGTACTGGGACATCGCGCCATACTAAGCACACGCGCTGAAATGAGCTTTGCCAAGGTTTGATCAGCTCCCATAGCGCAAAAACTTGGTTTTTGGGGTGATTTAAGTCGCCCAAGTCAATCCCTGCGCAGAAGGTACCTTCAGCGCCATTTAAAATCACTGCACGTATCGTTTTGTCTTTACTGATGCGACCGGCTACCGCAATCAACTCTTCGACCACTTTAAAACTCATGGCATTTTTTTTCTCAGGTCGATTGATTGTCACGGTTAAAATATCATCAGTCGCGCTAACTTGCAGTGTTTCATATTGGTAGGTGGCGATAGTGTGCATAATCATCCTTAATAATTGAAATAATAGCTTATATATAGAGTGATATTAACAGCCTTGCCTATCTCCTACCTTATCAATAACTGACTGCCACGATATCGTTAGCTCTTAGTATCATAAAACTTTTCCTTAAATCATTTTCCAAGTCATATCGTTCTCACTTAGACGATGGTAATTAAGCTGCGGATAAGCAGACAAATCAAGCGTTTGCAAATTATTCAAAGCGGTTAATAAAGCCTCATAATAAGGCTCTAACATTGCAAACTGTGCAGGCGTGGTATGCTGGATATTTAATAAACACTTATCTTCTAAATCTTGGCTGGCTTGGCGCAGTTGTGGCACGCCCGTATAACGACTGCCGCCCAATATCCGATGAGCGATTTGCGCGAGCATACTGCGATTGTGTGCCTCCCATGCTTGCGTCAATGCTTGTTTTTCCTCATTAATGGTATCAAGCATCATAATGATTAGCTTGGCAGCAAGATCTGGCTTATTGGCTGAGCGCGTCAATGCATCTTGCCAATCTAGAATATCCAAGGTATTAAATAAAGAAGCATTTAAGTTATTATCGTTTTGCAGATACACAGTACTGACTGATAGTTCATCTTTATTATCATCGAGCGTTTGAATAGAACGCGTACCAAATGCCGCCTGCCCTTGTTCTTGAAAACGCAGGTTTTCATAGCGTGGCTGCGTTTCGCGCAGGTTTTCACGTCGATAGTCTTCACGTGGTTGACTATCACGCAGATAGTCATCACGGATTTTTTTCAGTGACAGAGGTCGCTTCACTCTTTTCTCATTGCTCATCTTGATAGGTTTATAACTCTGAACCTGCTCGCTTCGAATCATTTGATAGGTAGGCGGCGCTGCATTTTTAGGCGCAGATGAGGAAGGTTGCAGCATCATATTTGGTACATTAGAACTTTGAGCGTCAATGGTTTTTGACTCTAATACTTGTAAGTCACCTGCTATGCCAAGATTTTGTGGATGCTCATCATTTTCTGCCGTTAATGGTGATGACGACGCATTACGTCCAAGCCATTTTTGTAATACTTGTAGCAGCTGCGGCTGGCTAATAGGCTTACCGACATAATCATTGATACCACTAGCGATTAATTTATCTCGCTCGTCTGCCAACCCATGTGCAGTCAGTGCAATAATGGGAATATGACTATCTGCTGCTTCAATCTTACGGATTTGTCGCGCCGCCTCATGCCCTGACATACGTGGCATTTGAATATCCATAAAGATAAGATCGATCCTATCTTTAGGTTGTGCGTTACCCTTTTCTTCTATCGTTACGTCTTCGATATGTAACGTGCTAACCGCTGATTTACTGACATCATCTCGCGTGACCGCTTTTGAGATTTGAGTTTTTTTCGACAGGCTTTGTTTTTCAGTTTTAGTAGCTTTGATATTTTTCGCTTGTTGTTTACTGATTAGCTCTATCGCATCAAATCCGTTACTGGCCGTAATAACATGAATACCAAGCTCGCTCAGCAGCGCATCAAGCACCAGTAAGTTTGGCAAATGATCGTCAACTGCCAATACGGTAACGCCTTTCCAACGTGGTTCTGCAATACCAGTAGGTACACTACGCTTTTGCGTATCTAGCATGGCATACAACTGTCTCTTGTCTAATGGCTCATACAAGATATTGGCATGGTAACGATTGAGTAGTGCTTGATCAGCGGCAACTTGATAACCAAAGACGGCCAGTTTACCTTGATAATGTAAACGGATTTGCTTAAGCAGCGCCATCATATCGTCTTGGGTATCATCATCAACGATGACCCAGTCCCAATAATTACCACGCTCTTTTAACGATTCAAGCAAGCCCGGTAATGAGTTAGCTTGGGTTAGCTTAATGGGCAAATATTGCAAGCTGGCTTTTAGGACTTGTATGGACGCGGTATGGTTAATCCAAATAAGAACATTAAATTCATCAGTCGCACTGGCTAATGGCGCTAATACGGGCAGCTCAATGGTTTGTCCTGTCGCTGCCTCTACCACATCAACATGCGCTGGCATGCGAAACCAAAATGTCGCGCCTTGATTGGAGATGTTTTCTTGCACATTGTCATAAAAACCAATATCACCGCCCATCAGCCGTGTTAATTGTTTAGAGATGACCAGACCCAATCCTGTGCCACCATATTGACGCGTGATGGATGGATCTCCTTGACTAAAGCTTTGAAAGAGCATTTTTTGATCAGACAGCGAGATGCCTTTACCACTGTCTTGCACGCTAATCATCAAATAATTGTCTTGATAGTCATCTAAGCTGACGCGCACCACCACGTCACCGCTATCAGTGAACTTAATCGCATTACCAACAATATTGGTTAGTACTTGTTTGAGGCGCAGCGCATCACCATTGATACGCATTGGCACATCGTTGTAAAACAATACCGCCATGCGCAGACCTTTTTCTGCAGACACTGGCGACAGCATATCGACCACATCATAGATAGTGTCATAAAGATCAAACTCATGGCGATCTAGTACCAACTTGCCCGCTTCGATTTTAGAGAAATCAAGCACATCATTGACCAATGCCAATAAGTGCGCAGACGATTTGCGAATGGTTTGTACATACAAGTCTTGCTCAGGATTGAGCTCACCGTGACGCGCGAGCAAATTAATAAAACCATCAATGCTATTGAGTGGCGTACGCAGCTCATGACTGATATTGGCTAAAAACGCTGATTTGGCTTGGCTGGTTGAGATTGCCGCATCACGCGCATTACGAATAGAGATGTTTTGCATCTCCATCTCATCAAAAGCAAGACGCAAATCATCTTCGGTCTGCTCCGCATGCTCTTTCAGCTCTTGGAAACTGACATATAAACGGCGTAATGTTCTCACCAAGTCTTGTTGTAATAGATTTAGCTCACCATTCGACTCAACGGGGATAGGCTGATAAAGATTATCGACGTGAGTACGCTGTAATTGCAACCGCAGCTCATAAATCGGCGCAATCCAACGTTTTGAATAAATGTTTAAACTTAGTAGTAGAATTAATAATGTAAACAAACCGGTAATTACCAATGCCATAGCGATACGATAGCGCGCAATATAAAGCGGCTCACTATCCATATCGACTAATAACCACAGTGTCTGACCCTCAAATTCACCTAGTATACTGCCGTAAGCGGTACCGATAGGAGTGGATTTTTGCGCTAAAAAACGCTCTGATGGATCGATTGCAGGCCATGCCTCTTCCGTACCATAGCCAACTGTCGCAAGTATGTCGTTGCTCTGATTGACAATAGCGATACGCTGAACATGTTGCTCTGCCCGCATACGCCTGAGTTTATCTTGGATGCCTTCTAACTTTGCAATCGCAGCTTGCGAGACTTTATTATTATTGTCATTAGCATTTTCATTATTATTTTTTGAAGTCTGTATCTTGGCAGCATCTTGCTCTAATAGCTCAGGTATTATCTCTGCAATCGTAGGTGAATAGCGGATAAGCACCGCCTCAGCCAACACTGCTTGCTCTGAATTACTGGCACGCATGGTTTCATAAAACACCAAGATACCCCCCACTGCTGCGAGTAAACAGATGGGCAAAAATACCAATATGACCAGCTGACCATAGGCACTACTGGTATCAAAACGTTTTTTGTAAGCCATACTGCGCACCCTCTCCACTACTGTTTTTGTTACTGGCATTTTAAAATGCTTTTACTGACCGCTTAGGTATCATCTATTAACGACTATATAGCTTATGATTATCTTAACAGGATTCCATTAGCCGCTGTTAGACAATCATCGATAAAGCTATCTGCGTTAAGCGCCATCAAAAACAAGATGATACAATGTCGCAAATTTTTATTTTCCATAATAAATACCTGACAGTCACGATGTATTGACTTATTATTGACGCATTTATAAAAACATGGTTATTTAACGCTTTAATACCATAATCTTATCAAATAATAAAAACGCTGCCGTTACCTCGAAGTATTGCCGAATATATAGCACTTTACTATAGCGTTAAACTACTTTAAAAATAGATACTATTAAGGATACTTTATGTCCGCTACAGCTCAGTCAAACGCCAATTTTATTACTCAAATTACTGACCTTGCTGATTGCGTCGGTCAAACGCCGTTAGTCAAATTGCAGCGCTTACCTGAACAAGAGCAGATTGACAATGGTGCTATCATGCTAGCCAAGCTTGAAGGTAATAATCCTGCTGGTTCTGTCAAAGACCGCCCTGCTTTTAATATGATTTATCAAGCGGAGCTACGCGGTGATATTAAGCCGGGTGACATGTTGATTGAGGCAACCAGTGGCAATACTGGTATTGCATTAGCCATGGTAGCGGCGATGCGTGGCTATCCGATTACCTTGTTTATGCCAAGCAACTCAACCCAAGAGCGTAAAGATGCCATGACGGCTTATGGTGCGACGCTGATTGAGGTAGAAGAAGGGATAGAAGCCGCGCGCGACATGGCATTACAAATGCAAACGGACGGTAAAGGTATTGTCTTAGATCAGTTTAATAACCCTGATAATAAACAGGCGCATTATCTGACTACAGGTCCTGAGCTGTGGGCGCAAACAGGCGGTAAAATTACCCATTTTATCAGCTCTATGGGTACCACAGGCACCATTACCGGCGTGGCACAATATCTAAAAGAACAGAATCCTAACGTCAAAATCATCGGGCTACAGCCTGATGAGGATGCAGCTATCGCTGGTATCCGCCGCTGGCCTGCCGCTTATATGCCAGGGATTTTTGATGCCGAATTAGTCGATGAGATTATGGATATCGATCAGCGCGTCGCTGAGGTTTATATGCGTAAGCTTGCTAAAACCGAAGGGATTTTTGCGGGCGTCTCATCAGGTGCAGCAGCATGGGCAGCCACACAAGTTGCTAAGGCAAATCCTGATGCCGTCATTGCCTTTATCGTCTGTGACCGTGGTGATCGTTATTTATCGACCGGCTTATATAATGTTGATGATAGCTTAGATAATGTAAACTAAGATAATTTATAAATCGCTGACAATGCCGTTTATACGGTCAGTGCGTTTAATGCAGTGTAGTAAGACAATAATCAGGTAGAAACCTCTATGTCACAAGCTTTTTCGTCTGACCCTATTTTGGTTTTTGATATTGAAACGGTTGCAGATACCGATGCTGCCCGCCGTATCTATCCGCAATTGGCTAAGCTCAATGATGCAGATACACTCAGTGCGTTAACTGCCATCCGTATACAAGAAGCCGGGCATGATTTCATGCGTTTGCCATTACAGCGCATTGTCTGTATCTCTGCTCTATATATTAAGGATGGTACTTTTTCATTATTTTCCCTTACTGCAGACAAATTTAGCGAAGAAGAGATTCTTGCCAAGTTTTTTCGCGCCTTTAATGATATTGCAAAACTGCCTAAACTGATTAGCTGGAATGGTTCAGGTTTTGACATTCCTGTACTTATTTATCGTGCCATGCAATATGATTTGGCAGCGCCTTGGTTATTTGAAGAAGGTGAGCGTATCAAAAACATGCGTTTTGATAACTATGTCAATCGCTTCCATACGCGCCATATTGACTTGATGGATCGATTTAGCCAATACGGTGCCAGCCGCCGCGAGGCTATGGATGTCGTTGCTAGCTTATATGGCTTGCCCGGTAAGACAGATGTTGATGGCAGTATGGTCGGCGAGCTTGTCAGCAATAATGACTGGCAAACGCTGTCAATATATTGCGAGTCTGATGTGATGAATACTTGGTTAATATACCTGCGTTGGCTGCGCCTGACCGGTCAGCTATCCTTACCAGATTTTGCCGTTTGGCAGCAGCAAAGCCGTGATTATTTAACCAAATTTACCCAAGTAGATGGCACGCCACGTCATCAGGCGTTTTTGAATGACTGGCTTATCAGCTAGCAATTTTAGCCAGTTGATATATTGATGAACGATACATGTAAGCGGTGATTATAGTTTTATAATCACCGCTTTTTTACTTTGTGAGCGCCTAATACCTTAGTCGCTTTATATGTTAAAATTGCTATTATTTTTAACACCTTCATTTTATAGGCAGGTTTATGCAACCCACCGATTCAAAGACGCTTACCAACGTAGATGCAACCGAACAGGCAAATGAGACGCAAACCATTACGATTCCGCCTAATAAGAAAAAATCCAAGCCATCATCAAAGACGCGTCGTCGACTAAAAGATGCTGAGCCACTCCCCTTTACTATCGATGGCTTGTCACATGATGGGCGCGGCGTTGCGGTATACGGTAATGGCTTTGGTGAAACTGACGGTCATATCACAGACAAGCATGGCAAAAAAATCTTTGTCAGCTTTGCCCTGCCTGGTGAAAGTGCGTTGGTCAAGATTACCAATAGCCGCACGAGCTTTGAAGAAGGCGATGCGGTGAGCATCACTGCCAATCCAAACCCTGAGCGCGTGGTACCGCCCTGCCCGCATTTTGGTGTTTGCGGTGGCTGTAATTTGCAGCATTGGCAGCCAGATGCACAAATTACATTTAAGCAATCTGTCCTTGCTGAGATGTTGATCCATCAAGCCAATGTGGCACCTGATCACTGGCTTGAGCCGGTAGTCGGTGATCGCCTTGGCTATCGTACCAAAGCCCGACTGGGCGTACGTTATGTGGTCAAAAAAGAAACGGCTCTGGTCGGCTTTCGCGAGCGTTCTAGTAATTTCTTAGCAGAGTTAAATGAGTGTCATATCTTAGATCCGCGTATTGGCTTTGAGATTGAAAACTTAAAAGCCCTTATTAGTACTTTAGATAGCCGTGACAAGATTGCTCAGCTTGAGTTGGCAATGGGCGAGCATTTACCAGAGCTGCCTGATGGCGATCAGCCAGTCGCGCTAATTGTGCGTAATCTTGAACCGTTATCAGATGGCGATATTGATAAGCTAAAAGTATTTTTTGCAGCACGTCATTGGCAGCTATATCTACAATCAAAGGGGGCGGATAGTATCCAACGTGTTGCCTTGAGGGATACAGATGATTTAAGCGAACAGTTTGGACGTTTGTATTATCAATTACCAGAGTATGATTTGACGTTTGAATTTATTCCTACCGATTTTACCCAAGTTAATCTGTCGGTGAATCGTCAGATGACCAAGCTTGCTTGTGACTTGCTTGATTTAAAAGCAGGTGAACGCGTTCTAGATTTATTTAGCGGTTTAGGCAATTTTAGCCTGCCTCTCGCGCGTTTGGTTGGTGAAACCGGCTCGGTCGTTGGTGTTGAAGGCAGTGAAGCTATGACTGCACGCGCCGCTGATAACGCGCGCCGTAATGGCATTAATAACACTGAGTTTTATAGCCAAGATTTGACGCATGACTGTACAGACAAACCGTGGGCTAACCAAGGGTTTGATGCGCTGCTTATCGATCCACCGCGTTCTGGCGCGTGGGAGATTATGCAATATTTGCCTAAGTTTAACGCCGAGCGGATTGTCTATGTCTCCTGTAATCCTGCTACACTTGCTCGCGATACCAAAGCATTGCTTGAACAAGGTTATCGTTTGACTCACGCTGGCGTCATGGATATGTTTTGTCATACTGGTCACGTTGAGTCCATCGCGCGCTTTGAAAAAATATCTGCTTAAACCGTATGTAATGGCAGAGTGTAGTATTAACCTATGATTTTTAGAGGCGTTAATCGCTGCAATTTAAGAATGATATCTGCGTTACTCGCATATGCGGCTAACGCTATCATTACAGAGCCTTGCTTGATTTGTCATCGCAACATGCGATAATAATAGTCACTGTTTTTATTATTTATAAAACATAGTGAGTCTAAGCGCTCATAATTCTATGCAAGATCCCTATAATTGATTTTATAGCTGCTAAAAAATGGATTTTTTAGCGGCTGTATTGATTTATAAATGACCATTTATCGATAGCAAGCTCATGTTTAGCTCTAGCATTGTAGATGGCGTTATTATCAAGTCAAAATAGCTAAGAGGAGTGGGCAATGGTAAAAATTCGTGAAGGATTACCGCTGGTAGATGGACAAACCACGCAAGCCGACAGTGCAACTTTGGCAGCGCAACTGGTCGCGAGTCAACGCTCGCACCAGTCTGCCAATAGCTATGCTCAAATCCCACTAGATATCAAGTATCAACTTGCCACTCATAAACTCCATACTACCTTTGATCGCTCTGTTAATTACGCCTACTACAGTCATGACTCAAATCTTGAAAATGACTATTTAAGGGATAAAATCCTTGATGAATCCGAGGCGTTTTCACAGCAAGAGCTTGAAGCGTTAGATTTAAATCAAATCAATATTGATGTACCTACTTGGCTTGATAATGTTGCAAAGCGTATTGGGCAAGATTCAGTACCCAATCTTAGCGCTGCCTGTGTATTCGTCCGTAATCACATGAATACCAGTGAATCGGAGCGTTCGGGCGCTTACGTGACTGGTATCGGCATGACTGATATCTTAACTTACCTTTATCAAGATGAAGATGCCCTTGTCGCTGCCATGCTCTATCGCAGTGCGCGCAAATCGATTATTAGTCTTAGCGAAATCGAAAAAAAGTTTGGCACCGATATCTCAACCTTGGTTAAAGATACCTTAGCGATGGGACAACTGTCTGAGATTATCGAAAGCAATAAGCGCTTAGAAGATCACTTCGTAAATAATCAGCGGGATCAATTATCGAATATTTATAGCATGCTGATCTCAGTGACAAACGATGTCCGAGTAGTACTGATTAAGCTTGCTGAACGCACTTTTGCTATGCGCGAGCTGACCTTTTCCAATGAAATTCGGCAAGCTCGCGTGGCGCGTGAAGTCATGACTATTTATGCGCCATTGGCACATCGCTTGGGTATTGCCCAGCTGAAATGGGAGCTTGAAGATTTAGCCTTTCGCTACCTTGCCCCTGATCGTTATAAAGAAATTGCCAAACTATTATCAGAAAAGCGTAGCGAGCGTGAGTCTTATATCCAGCGTGTACAAGATAGACTGAACGAGTCTTTAGCAGAATCTGGTATTGAAGGCGAAGTTTCAGGACGCGTGAAGCACATTTATTCTATTTATCGAAAAATGAAGCTTAA
The DNA here is from genome assembly GCF_904846555.1 of Psychrobacter sp. DD43. NCBI lineage: Bacteria > Pseudomonadati > Pseudomonadota > Gammaproteobacteria > Moraxellales > Moraxellaceae > Psychrobacter > Psychrobacter sp. DD43. The sequence goes on along the minus strand of NZ_CAJHBE010000002.1, from coordinate 103,648 downwards.
AGGATTGTCTTTTGATCAGCTGTACGATATCCGTGCGCTGCGAGTATTGGTCACCACTCCTTCAGACTGTTACCACGTGCTAGGATTGGTACACGGGTTATGGCGTTATATTCCTGAGCAATTTGACGATTATATTACCAATCCAAAATCTAACGGTTATCGCTCACTCCATACTGCGGTCATCGCTGAAAACAAATCGCTTGAAGTACAGATTCGTACTCAAGAGATGCATTTTGAAGCTGAGCTTGGCATGTGTGCCCATGTCAACTACAAAGAAGGGCTCAAAAATAAAAAGGACAATTACCTTAATCAGCGAATCAGTTCTTTACGTCAATTGCTGTCTATCAATAATCAGCCGCGCTCATCTTTATCAACCGGTGATGAATTAGAGGAAGTTGAATATGATGAAGAAGAGCAATTGGTTGATTTTGATGAACTCGAACGTATTTACATATTTAGTCGTGATGGCGATATTACGGAGTTGCCAAAAGGCGCGACTGTGCTGGATTTTGCCTATTATGTTCATACGCAGGTCGGTAACCGCGCCCAAGCAGCGCGGGTCAATCAGCGTTATGTACCACTAACTTATCAGCTCAAAACGGGCGAGCAAGTTGAGATTATCACCAAATCTTCACGTGAGCCCAATCGCGACTGGCTAGTGGCTTCACTAGGCTATATTCATACCAATCGTGCCCGCTCAAAACTGCGTCAATGGTTTAACAAACAAGATCGCGATAAGAATATCGAAATCGGGCGTCAGATGCTCAGTAAAGAGCTTGAACGTCTATCGGTACATCCGAACAGCATCGATTTAAACGATTATACGCAACATTTTAATGTCAACAATACCGACGATATTGTGGTTGGTTTGGTGACGGGAGAAATTGGTCTAAATCAGCTTACCAGTCATATCTCTCGTCAGCTGCATCTAGAGCCTGAAAGATCTGAAGAAGATTTTGCCCCTATTATCGATAAAAGAGATTCAGGTAAGCTTGATGCTTACAAAATCCAAATCGATGGCTTGGATAATATCGAAGTTGGTTTGGCAGGCTGCTGTCACCCTGTGCACGGTGAGCCTATCGCGGGCTACATTACTTTATCGCGTGGTGTCAGTGTCCACAATCGCGGTTGCCCTGAATATCTGCGCCTGATTGAACGTGATCCTGAACGCGAAATCAAGGCAGCTTGGAAAATTAAATCTGGTCGCTATCAGCCGGTTGATATTCATATAGAAGCCTATGATAGGCGGGGTTTATTACGCGATTTAACCCAAATTATTGATAAAGAAAACGTCAATATTCGTCAAGTTCAAACTCTGAGCAATGATGATAATATTGCCTTTTTAAAGTTTCATATTGAAGTGTCGGGGCTGGCACATTTATCCAAGTTACTTGCTAAGCTTGAACAGCAGCATGGTATCTTACATGCTCGCCGCGCTGTTGCCTGATAATACCTTTAATTCTTAATAGAGATTTTATAAAATATTATGCCTGAGTTACCAGAAGTAGAAACGACAAAAACCAGTCTGACGCCTTTATTAGGACAAAAAGTCACCAACGTACAAGTCTTTCAACCAAAGCTGCGTTGGTCGATGCCTGATAATTTAGCAGATTTGATTGATTATACATTGGACAGCGTTGAGCGACGGGCAAAGTATTTAATCCTCAATTTTATACCGCTAGCTGATGATGGCATTTCATCTTCTGTTGAACCTAGGAATTTACAGCCGAGACAGCTTTTGGTTCATCTTGGGATGTCAGGTAGCTTGCAACAACACAGTCACGCAAGCCATAAGCGCAAACATGATCATTTGGTTATGAGTTTTATCGGCGCTGACGATACTCAAACTCAGCTACATTATTATGACCCCAGACGCTTCGGCTCTATCTTATGGCTTGAGGATTACGGGGATAAACTACTAAACCATTTAGGACCTGAGCCATTATCAGATGCGTTCACAGCAGAGTATTTGTATTATCTTATCCAACGTAGTGAACAATCCATCCAGACTCAAAACAGCAAATCGTTTAAAAAGCAGCCTATCAAACGAGCCATCAAGTCAGTTATTATGGAGCAGCAAGCTGTGGTCGGCGTTGGTAATATCTATGCCACTGAGAGCTTATACCTCTCAGGCATCCATCCTGCTACTCCAGCGAATAAGATATCATATGACCAAATAGTAATTTTAGTCGCCCATATCAAAACGATTTTACAGAAAGCTATCAAGCTAGGTGGTTCAACACTACGTGATTTTACGGTTGCTGATGGTCAAACAGGTTATTTCCAGCAGACCTTGAATGTCTATGGTAGACAAGGTGAAACTTGTCCGCACTGTGATTCAGTTTTAGAGAATATCAAGCTCAATGGACGTGCCAGTGTCTACTGCCCTGCTTGTCAGCCAATTAATTAGATTCTAGATTTTCCAATATTAATTTTTTTTCAATATTTACTTAAATAGACCAGTTCGGCGCTCTTTAACTACTGGTCATTAAAATAGAGCAATTCATAAACATATCCTTATATGCTGCGCATTTTTGTTGCTTATTAGCCTATATATTGCTTTAATAGTGCTAGCACTTACATAAATAGTGCAAACCATTTATTTGACCGTAATATATACGCTATCTGTCGTTGCCGCAATATTTCTATTTCTATGGAAAAATAGCAGCAGCTATTTACCATACTACTTATGAGTTTTAGGACATCATTATGATTGCTCAGGCTAACACCAAACGCACCGTAAAATATACGCTATCAACTATATTGATAAGTGCCAGCTTAGCTTTTGCAAGTATGCAGCCCGCTTTAGCAGCGATAGAGATTGATGAAACAGATTTTGGTCCCTCTTATGAGACCATGGCTGTAGATACCGTTGTCGGCAAGCCATTACAGTTGATAGCAGCTGTCGCAGGTACAGCCGCTTACATCGTCAGTTTGCCCTTCTCTTTGATCGGCGGTAATGCTGACCAAGCACAGCAGAAGCTCTTTGTTGAACCATGGAATGCCATGAGTCGCTGCTTAGGCTGTACGGTTGCTGAAGACAACTATTACAAATCGCAAATCGTTGATAATAACGTTGTGCGTATCGTCGTTGATCAACCATCAGAGATTATTATTAATACCAATGACTATGTTGTCGTTAGACCCTAAACATAACTACCATTAAGTAATTATAAGAAATCCAATAAAAAGAGGCTAACATGACGTTAGCCTTTTTTATTTTTTAATCTGAAGGTCAGTAAAATGTGTTTACTTATTAATATTGCCAAGCTTGGCGCTAATTTCACGAAGCAATTGCACTTCTTCTGATGGCTCTTCTATCGCTTCTTCTACCTCATCTGCACGGCGCAATCTATTGACCATTTTTACCATCATAAAAATAATAAACGCCAAGATTAGAAAGTTAATCAGTACGGTAATGAAACTACCATAAGCCAATACAGGAATACCAGCAGCTTTGAGGGCATCATAGTTTCTTGCCACGCCTTCGGGCGCATCACCCAGTATCAAAAACATATTCTTGAAATTAATTTCGCCGCCGACGATAAAAGCAACAATGGGCATGATCACGTCCTCTACTAAAGACGTTGTGATTGTAGCGAATGCTCCACCGATGATCACACCAACGGCCAGATCCATCACATTACCTTTTAAAGCAAATTCTTTAAACTCAGATACCATACTCATGTTTTATCTCCTCAAAAATCTTATTGACCATAAGATAAGCGTATAAATGATGCATCCAACTTGGGATTTTAATAATAACCGTAATATTACTCGTTTTTTTAGTAAGTGATATCCAACTATTGTCTTTTTATTCTATGTAAAATGCAACACAAAAAAAAGCAGCATGGAATAGTTGATATATCACTATTCTATGCTGCTCACTAGATATCTTTAATGCGGAACCAAATAATGGATAACCACTATTTATTGTTCAATATTACGCACCTTTCTTACGACCATAACGTTTACGCTCACTTTCAGTCAAGTAGCGTTTACGAATACGTATCGCTTTTGGCGTTACTTCTACCAATTCATCATCTTGGATGAATTCAAGTGCTTGCTCAAGCGTAAACTTAACCGCTGGAGTCAGTGTCAATGCTTCATCAGTACCACTAGCACGTACGTTGGTTAACTGCTTACCAGTCGTCGGGTTCACTGCCATGTCATCATTACGTGAGTTAAGACCAATAATCATACCTTCGTAAACTTCAAGCTGTGGCTCAGCAAATAATTTACCGCGTTTTTGTAGGTTAAATAAAGCAAAACCTAAGCAAACACCTTTCGCCATAGAAACCAAGACACCGTTTGAGCGAGCACCAACCTCACCAACTTTCTGTGGACCATAATGTGAAAAGCTTGAAGTCATGATACCTGTACCTGAAGTCAGGGTTAAGAACTCAGAGCGGAAACCAATCAAACCACGGGCAGGCATTGTCGCTTCGATACGCATACGACCTTTACCATCAAGCTCCATATTGGTCATCTCGCCTTTACGCAAGCCAACCTGCTCCATGATAGGACCTTGATGCGCATCTTCGATATCGAAGACAACATTTTCATACGGCTCTTGTAGCTTACCATCCACTTCTTTGACGATAACTTCTGGACCCGAAACGCCCATCTCGAAACCTTCACGGCGCATGTTTTCGATCAATACAGATAAATGCAGCTCACCACGACCTGATACTTTAAATTTATCAGGAGATTCTGTATCTTCTACACGTAATGCTACGTTATGAATCAATTCACGCTCAAGACGCTCACGAATATTACGTGAGGTCACAAACTTACCATCACGACCAGCAAAAGGTGAGTTATTTACTTGGAAGTTCATAGAAACGGTAGGTTCATCAACCGTTAATGCTGGTAATGCTTCGACAGCACTAGGATCACAAATCGTATCTGAGATATTAAGCGAATCAATACCAGTAATACAAACGATGTCACCAGCTTGTGCATCTTCAACATCAATACGGTCAAGACCATGATAACCCATAATTTTCAAAATACGGCCATTACGGGTATTGCCATTTTTATCAATGACAGTTACTTGTGTATTGGTTTTTACTTTACCACGCTGAATACGACCAATACCGATAACACCAACGAAACTATTGTAGTCAAGACTTGAGATTTGCATACGGAACGGTGCATCTGCATCAACCTGTGGAGCCTGTACAACATCAACGATAGTTTTGAAAAGTGGCGTCATATCATCAGCTAAATCATCAGCTTCTAAACCTGCAATACCATTCAATGCTGAGGCATATACTACTGGGAAATCTAACTGCTCATCAGTCGCCCCAAGGTTATCGAACAAATCAAAAATTTGATCCATTACCCAATCAGGACGTGAACCAGGACGGTCAATTTTGTTGATAACAACAATAGGCTTTAGACCTTGCTCGAACGCTTTTTGCGTTACGAAACGAGTTTGTGGCATTGGACCATCAACAGCATCAACCACTAGAAGTACGCAGTCAACCATAGACATTACACGTTCAACTTCACCACCGAAATCGGCGTGACCTGGGGTATCCACAATATTAATACGATACTCAGTACCGTCAGTGTTATCTGTCCAACGAATGGCTGTATTTTTCGCCAAAATAGTAATACCACGTTCTTGCTCAATATCACCTGAATCCATTGCACGCTCAGCAATATTTGCACGGTCGCCAAAAGTACCAGACTGATGTAATAGCTTATCAACCAAAGTTGTTTTACCGTGATCAACGTGGGCAATAATTGCAATGTTACGCAGGTGTTTGATATCGTTCGCCATATAAAATGCTCGTTTCGTCTTAAAAAAATGCAGTAGCAGTAAGCACCGCTGGATAAACTTTTGCCATTAACCAGATAAGTAGTATTACGCTATGATTAAGTAACCATACAATAGGTACAGCTAGATAATTAATAGAAGTAAAACAAAGACTTATGGTGATGAATCCATCGTACAGATAGCTATGCTAATGTACACTTTGTCAATTTACAAAGTGTTTGGGTGGCTAGTATAGCATTATTAAATCATAAATTTATGTAATAACTTACTTTTCTCGATACATAAATAAAAAAAAGCCACCCATTGGATGACTTTTTTTGTAACTAATTAGCTTATTACATAATTAGTAGCTAGTACTTATTGAACAACCATATCTTTAGTTTGTTCAACAGTCATTGTTTTGTCACCAGTGATGATGGCATAAACACGACGGTTCATAGCACGACCTTCTTCAGTGTTGTTGTCAGCGATTGGTTGATCATAACCATAACCAACAGTTGATAGACGGTTTGGAGCAATACCAAATTCGTTAGTCAACATAGATTTCACAGCAACAGCACGGGCTTCAGACAGACGTTGGTTATAACGTGCTGATGGACCAGTTTTAGAAGCATGACCTTCAACACGAGCGGTAGAGTTAGGATACTCGCGCATCTTCTCTGCTACTTTAGCGATTTCAGGTTTGTACTGAGTTTTGATAGCTGATTTATCGTTATCAAAGAATACACGTAGTTCCATTTTCAATTCATCAGTAATATCTACTGGTACTGGGCAACCGCGCTCATCTACAACAACATTCATTGGAGTGCCTGGGCAAGCATCGATGCTATCAGGTACGCCATCGCCGTCTGAATCAAGATCAGATTCAACAACAACGATTGGTGGAGTCTGAACATTAGGCTCTTGCATCGGTGGAACAGCTACTGCTGGTGCTAAGTGACCACCTAGTACTACTTCTAGACCGGCCAAAGCCATGCCTTCCCACCAGTTTTCATCAAAGTTATGAATCGCACGAGCTTCACCACGTAGGCTTAAAGCATCGTTGATACGGTACATAGCACCTAAACCTAGGTTACCGATAGTATCTTTAGAACCAGTTACAAAAGCACCTGATGCATCTTCAACTTCAATCTTAGAACGACCAGCACCGACCAATACATATGGCTTTAATGCGTTATCAGTATAACCAGTAAATTCTTCAGTACCGATCAAGAAGTTACCAGAAATCATTTCTTGCTCAGCATCTAAAGATGGGTTGCCAAGACGTGAAATTGCATCAGTGTTTGATACACCGTATTCTACTTGGAACTGAGTAGAAGGAGTCAGTTCAACACCTAGTGCAGCACCAGTATAAAGACCATTTTCTTTATAAAAGCTATCACCGTTAGCTGCGCCCATAGTCGAAAGCTGCTCTTCATCAGCACCTTCGCTATAATGATAACCAAGTAGTAATGGGCTGATAGTTACGCCAGCGTTAGCTGCTAGTGGGGCTGCTGTGATGGCAAACAAAGCCAAAGCAATTTTATTTAATTTCATGAAACTTCCTCCAAAGGATAATTTTAGTAGTGCATTAAGCAAAACTATTGCTCAAAAACAAACATCATTTACGAACTTAAAATTACAAAGCAAAACCAATTAAGACGTAGCTTAGCGATTATCAATTCAGTTTACAACTTTTTTCGTAAACCAGCTACACATTATTACACGATAATGTCATAACTAAAACACATTAGCCCGCTTAACTTACTGAGAGCTAACACACTTTACACTCTTTATCTTTTGTATGTTAGGTCGCAATAGATGATGAAACGATTCCTACCTATTGTTGCAACTCATTTTAATACAAGTAGTTAATTTTCTCTATTATTAAAAGCATCTATTCACGAATTGAAACATTCTTTGACAGTAGACATATATTTGGTTTATATTTACAATTGTAGAAACAAACAATATTCTACTTATTCCATTTAATAGCTTTCTTTGCTATTCACTATATTAGTAATGCAACTTGATAAAACAAATGATGACACGAACAATAGATTTAAAAACTCAATAAACAGTTAAAACCATCTTAGCTATCCCTTTCATACAGGTAGCAGTCCATTATGGCTATATCCTATAGAATACTTTCAATATGCTCGAAGGGTTTTAGACGGCATAATGAGCATGGGTTTAATTTAGTAGAATTAATCGTAACCATTGCTATCTTAGCTATTATATTAATGATTGCCACACCTTATATTTTGACTCAGTTGGCAAGTATGGAAGCCAGACGTATTGCAAGCCAAATAGACACTACCTTGACTTTGGCAAAAGCTGAGAGTCATATTAGAAGACAAGATTTACTGGTTTGCTTATCTAATGGGGGTGGTCTTTGCCATAGAGACAGCTTTCAAAAGTTATTATTATTCTCGGATAAAAATAATAATAACAATTTTGATGTTGGTATTGATGATTTATTAGAAGACCAAGCGCTGAACCCAAAATACAGTACTTTATATTTACGGGTCGGTAATAACCGTCACTACACTAAATTTTGGGGCGATAGCGGCAGTCCTCGTGGGCATTTCGGACATATTAAATACTGTCCAACCTCAACCTATAATCACATCATGTACCAAATCTCTTTTAATCAGACAGGCGGTATTACCTACAAACCTAACGAAAACCATCCGACCGGATGTGGTACATAATGATATATCAATATAAGCTAAGAATAAACTGTCGTAGCTATCGGTGCATCGCTGTTTTCATCATAATAACCGCTTGCTCTATCCCCACGAATAGCGCATCCGCTATCAAAGCATGACCAATATTTAGCTCATATATACCGTCAATTTGGGCAATCGCATGAACATTGTCACGTGTTAGACCGTGACCAGCATTGACCAACAGCTTACTATCAACTCGTTTAGCGGTAACCACTGCATTTTTAATACGTTCAAGCTCTACATTTACCCTATCTGTGTTACCTGCCAGACCTGCTTCAGCGTAAGAACCTGTGTGTAATTCGATTGCGTCAGCGCTACAATTAACTGCTGCCTCGATCTGCTTATCTTCTGGATCAATAAACAAAGAGACTTTAATACCTGCTGCTTGTAACTGACTGACATAATCTGTCAATGAAGCTAACTGCCCTGCCACATCAAGCCCCCCTTCTGTAGTCAGTTCAGCACGTTTTTCCGGCACTAGGCATACCCAATATGGTTTGACTTGACAGGCTATTTCTAGCATCTCAGTCGTTGCTGCCATCTCTAGATTCATTCTCGTAGTCAGCTGCCCTGCCATCTCATATACATCGGCATCTTGAATATGACGGCGATCTTCACGTAAATGAATAGTGATACCGTCAGCACCTGCTTTCTCACACAAAAGAGCTGCAGCTAGTGGGCTTGGATAGCTCACACCGCGTGCTTGACGTAAGGTTGCCACATGGTCAACGTTGACACCTAAGAGTGGTTTTTTTGAAGTATTTTGTGGATTTTGCTCTAATGTAGTAGTCGGCAAAATCTGCGCTGTATCCGTCATAAAAAATCCTTTTATTAATAGTTAGATTATTTACTAAAAATAGCTTATTGATGATAAGTAGTTGTGAACATATTCTATTGTTAAGTACGCTTTATAGTTGATAACGCTGTTGCTGCTGCCAAAGTAGACGACTTTGCAGCGGTTGATAATCGAGCATATGATCAATCAACTGCCGATGTAAACGCGACCATGCGTTCAGAGTACTAACGGACAACCCTTGCTCTACCATTATCAAAATATCATTCCCTTTAAAAACCGTATGACCAACCATACTTTCGCCATCTTCTGTATGCAAAGTCGGCACTAAGCCCATATCGGGTAAGAATCGGTAAACCTGTTCAGGCTCAATAGGGTTTTCAAGGCTGTCTTGATGTAACGTCAGTGAAAATCCCAACTCATCAAATAGATAGCTTTCAAACTGGCGTAAGCACAGACGTAGCTCGTCAGCGGTTAGAGGTTTTTTGAGCGCATCTAGGCTGTTTTGATAATGTTGCCATAATATGGGCATAGGATCTTCAGTAGGCAACAATCGCCACAATATCTCATTCAAATACAAGGCTGCATATTGATGCTGACCTGTAATGCTTTCTTGATGTCGTATATCCACATTTGCGGCATCGTCATCTTGGACAGCTTGTGTATGGACTGAACTAAAAGAGGCTATATTGATTTGACTGAATGTTTTGAGATCACGTTTGCCAGTAGCAAAGAGTTGTAAAGGCATAAATAGTGGCGCGCCTTTTTTACCAATACCATGTATCACCCCGTGTTGCTGAGAAAATAAATAATATAAAGCGCGCTTTTCTTGATAAGGGCGCTGATGTAATAAATAACCGATTAACGCTTCGTTACGCATGATTATTACCTCAGCTATAGTTCACTCAATATAAAAGAGAGTCGCTATTAATATTTTTAATAGCCTAAACTGGTCAAGGCTCGCTCGTCATCCGACCAACCGCGCTTAACTTTTACCCACAGCGTTAACATGATTTTTTTATCAAACAGCTGCTCCATATCTTTACGCGCGTCCATACCGACTTGTTTGATACGTTGCCCTTTGTCACCAATCACAATCGCTTTTTGCCCGCTACGTTCAACATAAATAGTGGCATCGATAAAGGTACAGGCTTTACGTGGACGACCAGTTTTTGGGTCAGTATGAGCCGCTTCATCTTTAAAGCCGTCAATTTGTACCGTTAAATCGTAAGGTACTTCATCACCGGCACTGCGCATGATTTTTTCACGAATAATTTCACTGGCTAAGAAACGCTCTGAGCGATCGGTGATTTGTTCTGTATCATAAATTGGCGCTGCGACTGGCAAATGTGATGCGATCACTTCTTGCAGACGATCTAAGTTTTGATTCTTTAATGCAGAAACTGGGACGATATCAGCAAAATCAAAGCTGTCGTTAAAGGTTTCCATTAACGGTAAAACGCTGCCTTTATCTTTTAAGGTATCGGCTTTATTAATCACTAAAACCACATTTAAATTGGTATCACCAAGCTTCTGTAGAACCAGTAAATCATCGTCACGCCATTGATCAGAATCAACGACAAACAATACTAAGTCAACATCTACCAATGCAGAGACGGCCGCTTTATTCATGCGTTCATTGATAGCACGTACTTCGTTGCGGTGAATGCCGGGGGTATCAACAAATACTGCCTGCATCTCATCATTAGACAAGATACCGTGGATACGATGACGCGTCGTTTGTGGTTTACGTGAGGTGATGGACAGCTTTTGACCCAATAAATGGTTCATCAGCGTTGATTTGCCGACATTTGGACGACCAACAATGGCGACGTAGCCAGTTTTAAAGCCTTCAGCAGCAAGCGCGCCATTATTTGGTGAAAAGAAATCTTCGATTGCTGAATCGTTATCTACTGCATTGCTTTCTGTTTCGTTGATTTCTACTTCACTCATGTCTACTGTATTGTTTGTACTTGTATTTAGGTCAGTATTTTCGGTCATATTTGTGGCATTATCTTCATTGTTTAATGGCAAGTCAGTGTGATTGCTCATAGGGTAATCCTGTGGGGTTTGTCATCAGTTAAACTGCTGTATGCGCATATGACATAAATAGCAGCACTGTTATCAAGTTAAGAATATTTGATGTTGCAATACCAATTCGTTAAAGAATGAGCATTTTTAAAATATAGAAATGATAGTGTTGAAGGCATTACTATCAAGTCAGCAATATAAAATCAGGGTAATTTTACAAAAGCCATTAGCTGCGTTTTTTAGGCACACTTGGCAGCTTATGAAGTTGGTTAATCATCAATTCAGCCGCTTTTTGCTCAGCAATACGGCGGCTTTCACCGGATTCGGTAATATCAGGACAGTTAAGAATGTTTACCTGACAGCGTACCACAAATATTTGATGCGGGGCATTACCGCGTGTTTCCATCAACTCATAATGTGGTAAGTCAAATTGCTTCGACTGCAACCATTCTTGTAGACGGCTCTTGGCATCTTTTAGGGCTTTTTGATCATTGACATTATCAATCAAATCACCGTACCAAGACAATACACATTCTCGTGTGATATTCATATCTTGACTGTCTAGATAAATAGCACCAATCAAGGATTCGACGGCGTCCGCCAATATAGAAGCACGATTGCGTCCGCCACCTTTACGCTCACCCACACCCAATATTAGCTGATTAGACAGCTCTAGATTTTGAGCGATAATGACCAAGGATTCTTGCCTCACGAGCGTCGCTCGCATACGGGTCAGACGACCTTCATTTTGGGTTGGATAACGATGATATAACGCCTCACCGACTATCATACCTAGCAATGCATCACCCAAAAACTCTAAGCGTTCATAGTTCTTTTTACTATCAAACGAGCGATGCGTGAGTGCCAGCTTAGGTAGACTTAAATCATTAAACACATAACCCAACTTGCGCGTTAATACTGCTAAGCGTTGAATAAATTCTGAGCTAATAACAAGCGTGTCATCAGACAGGCTATTTTTTGGTGGATTAGGAACCGCCTGAGGATACTGCGAAGTTGGTTTCATGCGTGGCTTATGATTATCCCTTTTGTTGTACTATTTAAAGTCATTAAATAGTAACGTTTAAAAATATTAAATACAAAAAACCAGCTCATAAAGAACTGTTTTCTAAAGTACTGGATTGTTAGATCGTTGCTGCTCGTATTTTAAAAAATCCGATCACTCTGCTATTGTAGGATCAATATCGCCTTCAAAGCGATTCACAATATCAATATTTCCAAAGAGCGTATTGGTTTTTTCATATTTTTTATAGATAGCCAACTGACCTGTTTTTTTATCTTTAAAGGTAAATACATCCTCTGCTTTGGTATCGTAATCAGCATTGATAGACAACTGCTTATCAACACGCTCGACAAACTGCTTGGCAGTCTCTTTCTTGTTATTAGACTCTTGAAGCTGCGCACTCAAGGTTTTGGTCAGTTGATAATCGCCAATTTGTGCTGGCACAATGGCAACAATCAATTTAACAGCAACACCCAAGGCGATGATAATAAAAACGATACTCGTGACACTAGCACCACGCTGTGTAGATAAGCCAGATAACTGTTGCACCATAATACCTCTCAACGAAAAATAGCTATATTTGTAATATATCTAGCTTAGAAGACACTATTTCTTAGTGCATGTTTATAAGCTAGATACTATTGCATTGAATAGCCATAATATTAGCACAAAACGTTTGTCGGTAAATATATCTATAGAACATTGATGTCATTAATCGATAGCACCATTACGTTTAAAAGTAGGTAGCTGTAGACCTGGCGGCTTATGCATCCAAATATATACTGCTTTTCCTGCTAAATTATCATCAGGAACAAAGCCCCAAAAGCGTCCATCTGCACTGCGATCACGATTATCGCCCATGACAAAATACTGACCTTCAGGCACATTAATACGCCATTCATTGCCTTCTGAGCTCACCACTTCTGGCGACTGTTGCTGTAAAAATGGCGCATATTGCGAGCTGTTCATACCATTCAAATAACGAACAACATACTCATGCTTACCTTGAGTTTCTTTAAAATATTTTGCGTCGCCTTCTTCTTGCTGACCCATCACAGCAGCATTCTCTTCTGTCAGCATTTGACCCGGAGCAACTTCCCCTGAAGAATATAACTGTGACGTCAGCTCTGCATTGGCATCAAAATCAATGGCTTGAGTAGCAACAGGCACGTCATTAATCGCAATTGTGCCTTGATTATAACTAACCGTATCACCCGGCAGACCAATGACGCGCTTAATATAATAAATACTTGGGTTCTCTGGATAACGAAAAACGGCAACATCGCCATGTTCAGGCGTGCCAGTATCGATTACTTTATTATAAGTCAGTGGCAAACGAACACCATAAGCATACTTATTGACGGCAATGAAGTCACCCGTATATAGCGTTGGCACCATCGAGGACGACGGAATATTAAACGGCTCAATTAAAAACGAGCGCACAATTAATACTACCGCCAGCACGGGGAAAAAATCATATGCCCAGCGTACCAGCAAGCTCTCTTTACCGCGACCCCGTGTTTTACGCTGTTTCAGTGTCAGCTTATCTAATAGCCAAATAATACCCAAACCTATGGTTAATGGCACTAAAATCAAATTGAAATCAAAATCCATACTTAATTGCCTATTAGCGAGCTACTTATCCAATGATGACATCCGTAAAAACAGCAATGATGATTCATTTATTAATAATCTAATCTACCTGCAATACGGCTAAGAAGGCTTCTTGTGGAATCTCGACGTTACCCACTTGCTTCATGCGTTTTTTACCGGCCTTTTGCTTAGACAGTAGCTTTTTCTTACGCGAGACGTCACCACCATAACACTTAGCCAAGACATCTTTACGCATGGCTTTCACAGTACTACGCCCGATAATTTGGCTGCCAATTGCCGCTTGAATAGCGACATCAAACATTTGACGCGGAATCAGCTCTTTCATTTTGGTCACCAGTGCGTTACCACGGTAGCGCGACTGAGTTTCATGGACAATCATAGCAAGCGCATCAACTTTGTCACCGTTAATCAGCACATCAACTTTAACCAATTTATCGACTTGATAACGCTCAAAATTATAATCAAGTGACGCAAAACCACGTGACACTGATTTTAGACGGTCAAAGAAGTCCATGACCACTTCGCCCATCGGAATATCAAAGATCAGCTGTACTTGACGACCCATAAAGCGCATATCGACTTGCACACCTCGGCGCTCAATACAAAGCGTCATCACGTTACCGAGATAATCCTGCGGTACTAAAATCTGACAACGAGCAATCGGCTCACGGAATTCTTCGATATTATTCGGTTCAGGCAGTCTTGATGGGTTATCAACATAGATAATGCTGCCATCTTTTTTTACAATCTCGTAGATAACTGAAGGCGCAGTAGTAATCAGATCCAAGTCATACTCACGCTCTAGGCGCTCTTGGATAATTTCCATATGCAGCATACCGAGGAAGCCACAACGGAAACCAAAGCCTAGCGCGTCTGAGGTATCCGGCTCAAAGAACAATGACGCATCGTTAATTTGCAGTTTTTGCAGTGCTTCACGGAATTTTTCGAAGTCGGTAGATTCTACAGGAAACATACCAGCATACACTTGCGGCGTAATCTGTTTAAATCCAGGAATACGATCGACGTCAGGCGTACTGGCATGAGTAATCGTATCACCAACTGGCGCGCCTGCAATGTCTTTAATACCCGCAATAATAAAGCCCACTTCACCCGCTTCTAAGATACCCGTATCTAACGGCTTCGGGGTAAAGACACCAATTGATCCGACTAAATGCGCATCTTTGGTCGATTTAATATAAAGTTTATCACCTTTTTTTATCGTACCTTGGCGGACACGTACTAATGAAACCACGCCTAAATAATTATCAAACCATGAGTCAATAATCAACGCTTGCAGCGGTGCGTCACGATCACCTGTTGGTGCAGGAATAAATTCAACTAACGCCTCAAGCAGTTTATCAACGCCAAGACCAGATTTTGCCGACACGCGCGGCGCATCAACGGCATCAATACCAATAATGTCTTCAATCTCTTGAATCACACGCTCAGGCTCAACTTGTGGCAAGTCAATTTTATTTAAAACTGCCATGACCTCAAGACCTTGATCGACCGCGGTATAGCAGTTAGCAACCGACTGCGCTTCAACACCTTGCGCCGCATCAACAACCAATAGCGCGCCTTCACAAGCCGCTAAGGAACGTGAAACTTCATAAGAGAAATCCACGTGACCAGGCGTATCAATAAAGTTGAGCTGATAGCGCTCACCATTTGGATGGTCATAATACAGCGTCACCGACTGCGCTTTGATCGTGATACCACGCTCACGCTCAATATCCATCGAATCGAGGACTTGCGCCTGCATCTCGCGATCTTGCAGCGCGCCACACATTTGAATAAAACGATCGGCAAGGGTCGACTTACCATGATCAATGTGGGCAATAATAGAAAAGTTACGAATATTGGCTAATGCAGTCACAAAGCGCCTACTAAATAATGGAGGATTGAATAACGAATATAAATGCTGTCAGATGGCAACAATAGAATACTTACTCATAGTTAATATCGGTCAATACACCAATATCACTACATTAAGCAAACCGTATTGTAGCAAGTGAAGTGCCTACAGCGCTGATTATTAGTTATAACTACGCGCAGGCACGTGAGGGTATTCTAGCAGTTTTCCACTATAAAGTAAGTGGATTTTGTCAGCAAGCCTTGGTTTTATAAATGAAGGTAGACAAGCAAGCTTTAAATCAAGAATATTTACTTCGTTAGATCTGATATAGATTCTATGAGTAAATATTTATTTTTAGCCATAAAATAGGCAAAAAAAAACCAATCAAATAATGATTGGCATTTTTAATGTTACAGGTCTTGCTAAAAATGGTGGCGATGAAGAGACTTGAACTCTTGACCTCACGATTATGAGTCATGCGCTCTAACCAGCTGAGCTACATCGCCATTTTAGGCTCGGTATTATGCCGATATGAGTGACTTACGTCAACCCTTAAAAGGCATTTTTTGCAAAAAAATTGAATTAAATTCAAAATAAGCGCAATTTTAAAACACCAAACCGGTACTGCTATGCTTCTTTAAAAATTAGCTAATAAAGAAACATGTTTAAAACATTGCTAAAAAGGTTGGTAAACCGATAAGCCGGGTTCTGTCGTGGACAATCATTCCTCTAGGCGTATCATCGCTAATACGCTCAAGCAACCTACCCGCATCGAACGCGGGCCGCGCCATGCCGATGCCTATTTGGTCTTGCTACGCGTGGAGTTTACCATGCCGTGAACTGTTGCCAGCCACGCGGTGCGCTCTTACCGCACCCTTTCACCCTTACCGATAGTGTCAGACACTAAAGGCGGTCTACTCTCTGCTGCACTGGTCGTCAAGTTACCCTGCCCAGCCGTTAGCTGGCACGCTGCCCTATGTAGCCCGGACTTTCCTCCCCTGCATGTCTGTTACCAGTGTGCAGCGGCGATTGCCTAGTCTACCAAGCGCGCTAGTATAGCAAACTTGTGACGATTTAGGGCAGCAAATTTTGACTTATTTTTAGCGGTGATTTATACAAAGTTTTGAGGGACTATAAAGTCTGTATGACTAAACCCATTATCCTTTTGTACAGGTAAGGCTAACCAATGCGCCATTGGATGATGCTCAGCTAAATAGTTTTGCAGAAAATCAATTGTACTAGCTGCTATCTGTTTATCTGTCTGAGCAGCATTGTCGTGAATATGATTATAAATGACACTATGAACATCTAGACCACGCGATTTTATCGCCTCTAAACTTAGCAACGTATGGTTGATGCTGCCCAGCCGACCTGATGTGACCAAAATAACCGGATAGCCTTGTTTAGCAATATAATCCAAGGTTAATAATTGCTCAGTGATGGGTACTAATAAGCCCCCTGCCCCCTCTAAAAGCACCACCTTATAATCCGCTTGCAAATTTTTTGTAGCGCTTGTAATCACATCAGTATTAAGAATTTCACTGGCAAGTGCGGCGGATAAATGCGGTGACGCAGGTTTCTCATAACGATACGGGCAAGTGGTGCTATCAATATCACACGGCTGTAGCGGAATGCCCATCAGCTGACGATGAGTAATAATATCGTCAGCAATTCCCATTTTTCCGCTAATTAAATCTCTTGCGACGCCCGTTTGCACCAGTTTTTGGGTAATGACATTAACGCCTTGCTCCATTAAGGCTTTAGCAATCATACCGGTTGCATAAGTTTTGCCAATATCGGTATCAATTCCTGAAACAAAGAGCACGCTCATCATTAATCCTTTCGCGTTAAATAACTACTGACCACTTTTAATAACGCTTGGCAAAGAGTGGTAAGTTCATCATCGGTAATCACATAGGGCGGCATAATATAAACCAATTTCCCAAAGGGTCGCACCCAAATGCCGTTTTCAATCAGTAAGGATTGAAAGACTGGCATATTAACGGCTTCTTGCAGCTCAATCACTGCTACAGCACCCAAACAGCGTACCTCAGCAACGCCATTTAAACTCACAGCTGGCGCAAGTTGCTGCTCCATGACAGATTGCATATTTGCTGTACGCGCTTCAATATCATAGGACAGTATTAAATCAATCGACGCACAAGCAACGGCACATGCCAGCGGGTTGCCCATAAAGGTCGGACCATGCATCAGTGACGGGTAATCACTTTGGCTAATGGTATCGGCAATAGTGCGCGTGCATAAGGTCGCGGCAAAAGTCATATAACCGCCGGTCAGTGCCTTACCAATCGTCATAATATCAGGGCTAATAGCAGCATGTTCACACGCAAATAACTTGCCGCTACGCCCGAAACCGGTGGCAATTTCATCGGCAATTAATACCACGTTATGTTCATCACACAATTGGCGTAAGAGCTGCAAATACTGAGGACTATAAAAGCGCATGCCGCCTGCGCCCTGGATAATCGGCTCAATGATAAATCCAGCAAGCTGGTCGCTATTTTTGACAAAAAACTCCGTTAATGCCTCACGCTCACTTTGGGTTAAGTCACGCTCAAATCCCATTGGTGGCGCTGCGACAAAGTGTTGCATCGGTAATTGCTTACCATAGAGACTGTGCATACCATTAATAGGGTCGCAGACACTCATCGCATGCCATGTATCACCGTAATAACCTGAATGGGTCGAGGCAAACTGCTGCTTGGTTGGACGCTTGGCGGCAATTTGATATTGCAATGCCATCTTAAGCGCAACTTCTACCGCGATACTGCCGCTATCGGCATAAAATATCGCATCCAGTCCAGCAGGCACAATTGACAGCAGTTTTCTGCCCAAGTCTATCGCTGGCTGATGGGTTAAACCACCAAACATGACGTGCGCCATTTTGCCCAATTGTTCAATCATCGCCGCATTCAATTGGGGATGATTATAACCGTGCACGCTTGCCCACCATGACGACATACCATCAATCAGGCGCGTACCATCTTCAGTAACGATATAAATACCGTCAGCACGGTCAATCACGATATTGGGATAAGTCGGTGGTAGGCTGGCATACGGGTGCCAGAGATGTTGCTGATCAAAATCGTTGGTTGATACAGTTGTCATATTTTATTGACCAGTAATGCGTTTGTATTTAGACATCAAATCACTTTCGGTTTCGATATGATTGGGATCATGAGGAATACAATCGACAGGGCAAATAACCACACATTGCGGCTCATCGAAATGACCGACGCATTCGGTACATAAGTCATGGTCAATCACATAAATGTCATCGCCCTCTGAGATGGCTTCATTTGGGCAGGCAGGCTCACACACATCGCAATTAATGCATTCATCCGTAATTAACAACGCCATAGACTGCTCCTTTTTTTCTATCAGGCATTTCTATTTATTAAGAAATACGCAATCTAACACAGATACGCGACCTATTTACTACCAAGCTTTTGAATAAAAGCTTCAGAGACACAAGGCGGCACAAATTTTGTCACGTCACCGCCGAGCTTGGCAATTTCGCGAATCATGGTCGACGAGATGAATGAGTAATTCTGCGAAGGCGTCAAAAATACGGCCTCAAAATTTTCATCAAGCTCACGATTCATATTGGCGAGTTGAAACTCATATTCAAAATCTGACATCGCACGCAAACCACGCAAGACAGCAGTAGCATTCTTTTCACGCATAAAATCGACTAGCAAGCCCTCAAAGCCTATAACGGATACCTGCGGCAAATCAACAAATACGGTCTTGACCAAAGCCACACGCTCTTCAAAGTTAAATAACGGCTTTTTATGGTGACCAGATGCCACTGCAATCACCACCTCGTCAAATAATTTGGTCGCGCGCGTCACTAAGTCCACATGACCATTGGTAATGGGATCAAAGGTGCCAGGGTATAGAATCTTGGTATGCAATTTTGAAGAAGTAGCAGAAGAGCTCATAGCAGGACCAATGTGGTTGGTGATAAAATAATAAGCTATATGCTAGCAAATTTTATCCAAACTTAATACTTATCTGCTACATTTGTCCTAACAGCGCGGCTACATTTGCAGCGGAAGCTTTGTTACAATAGCCAGTTCGACTCATCTGTTTAGCATTTATAAAAAATAACCAGCATTTAAGGGTTAGGATGAGGAATTAGTAAGACTAGAAATATAGGGACAAGATATATTTAAGCAGTCCTTATGGAGACATTATGTCAAAAAAATCAAAAAAACCGGAAAATCAAATTTGTGCCAATAAAAAGGCTCGTCATGAGTACTTTATTGAAGAGACATTTGAGGCAGGTCTGTCGTTACAAGGTTGGGAAGTTAAAGCCATTCGCGCGGGCAAAATGACCATTACGGAAGCTTATATTATTTTTCGTAATAATGAGGCATTCCTATTTGGCGCGCATATTCAGCCGCTACTATCCAGCTCGACGCATGTCAGCCCTGATAGTATCCGTACTCGCAAGCTGCTGCTTAATCGCCGCGAAATCGAAAAGCTAATGGGTGCAGTCAACCAAAAAGGCTATGCCTGCGTACCATTATCCTGCTATTGGAAAAACTCGCTGGTAAAATGTCAAATTGGCTTGGCACTGGGTAAAAAACAGCATGACAAACGTAAAACGCTTAAAGACCGTGATTGGGAACGTGATAAGCAGCGTGGTTTTAAGAAGGATTTAGATTAAAGCCCTCTTTCAACAGATTGGTTTTAATCTTAAAAAAACGGACGATTCAGCATAATGTTGAATCGTCCATTTTTATTTATTCGATTACTCTTATTTATTAATTTTCAAATAACTGGTGCAATTTCTGTCGTTTGTGATTGTTGATGGGCGCGACGTAATTGACGTACACCATGGGCAATCAGACAAGCTATCCCGACCCAAATAAGACCATAACTATAAATCATCGCCGATTCAAAAGGATTGCCCAAAACGGTTATTGCTAAGATAAATAGTAATGCGGGCTCCAAATAACTCATCATGCCATAAACGTTCATTGGTAGCATTTGACTGGCATCGACGTTGGTTTTCATGGCCAGCACGCTCATAACGCCGAGTCCTACCAGCATCGCAATAAAGAACCCAGAGCCGCTGACTAAGCTTAAACTACTTGGGGCAATAAAAAATAAGTACGCCAAAGCAAATGGTGCGAATATCGTTAAATCAACCAACAACCCAGTCACCGCACCAATACCTTGC
This sequence comes from Psychrobacter sp. DD43, assembly GCF_904846555.1. Taxonomy (NCBI): domain Bacteria; kingdom Pseudomonadati; phylum Pseudomonadota; class Gammaproteobacteria; order Moraxellales; family Moraxellaceae; genus Psychrobacter; species Psychrobacter sp. DD43. The sequence continues at coordinate 82,623 of NZ_CAJHBE010000002.1, read as the reverse complement.
AAACGGCGCAAAATATAATAAACAGGATAAGTACCACATACCCATAGCGTTGCCCAAGAGACGCTTTGCGTACGTACAATCTCACTGCCGACTCCAACTGCGGCAAAAGCAACCGCCAACCATTGTAAGCGACTTAGTTTTTCACCGAAAAATACACATCCAAATACCACCATCATCAATGGAAATAGGAAATATCCCATCGCGGTTTGTACGCCCTGCCCATTGACGGGTGCCCACATAAATAGCCAAAACTGACTTAAGAATATCGGTGTAGGCAATAGCAACCACGCCCATTGTTTCACAGAGCATAATGCTTTTAGTTTATCCATATGCAAACCTAAGCGCCCGCTAATAAGCAAATATCCTATCAGTGCGGCCCACATCGCTAGCATCCGCCAGATAAAAACTTGTGTCCCTGATAACGGTGCTAAAAAACTGCTATAAGCATACAGTACGCCAAATAATACGTTGGATAAGACTGCTAGTGCTACACCCATCATTAAAGTACGCTGCTGTACGCTGCCTTTGGTCCACATTGCTGGCATCGGGAAACGTGACAAAGTCGACGCTACAGTATTGGTTGGGGTTGAAGTAGACATAAAGCACCTTTATTTGCATGAGCAGTGAGAACACTATTTGATAGAGATTATTATCGTTTTCTAATATATAAAGCTTAGTTTATAGCTAGTGATTGTGAAAAAATCTCTATATTTATCTTAATATGAATATATTTATCTTATAGTCACCTATATTACTAATAATTTATTACTTTATGATTTATAGTGATAATACTTCTATAGTAAGCGAATTGTAATCATCCTCTGTTAATGTCTCTACCTTAAAGCGAAACCCTATGAATCAGTCAATAGACAATACCGACAAGTCCATTTTGAATTTGATGCAAGATGATGCGACATTGCCCTTAAAAACCCTTGCAGAACACGTCAATGTGTCTATCGCTACGGCTCAACGGCGTGTGCAAGCGCTGATAGACAATGGGGTGATTACTAAGCAAGTGGCTATAGTAGACCCTCATAAGGTTGGTTATAGCTTGACGGCGGTGGTGATGGTAGAGATGGAGCGCTCCAATAACTCTATGCAGCATCGATTTGAGCGTTTGATGAATGCCCAGTCGCAAGTGATGAGCTGCTATGAAGTATCTGGCGATGCTGACTTTATGCTTATGGTGAGTGCTAAAAATATGAAGGATTATCATCAGTTCACTCGCAATTTGCTCACTTACGAAAATAATGTACGTAATTTTAAGAGTCAGTTTGTGATGAACTTTACTAAGAGTGGTACGAAGATTTATTTAGATTGATATCTGCTTTTTGCCTAATTGCTATCCATAGATTATTCTGCGCTATCAATAACTTATCGCTAATACGTTTATTACATCATGAACGTTATTCATGTTAAAATGAGCGCCTTTAAATTAGCCATCAACTACCGTTATCTATAATGGCTATTATATATATGCATTTTTTCTGATTTTCTGATTAAGGTTATCCCATGTCTGCCGATACCATCGCCCGCACCGCCTTTAAACAAGGCACCAAACCCCTTTACGACTACGACAAACATTGGGCAAGCTGCTACGAGCCTGCGCCTTATTTGCCGATGAGCCGCAAAGAGATGGATGAGCTTGGCTGGGATGCCTGTGACGTCATCATTATCTCGGGCGATGCTTATGTCGATCATCCAAGCTTTGGTATGGCGATTATCGGGCGCTTACTAGAATCACAAGGTTTCCGCGTCGGTATCATTGCTCAGCCAGATTGGAAAAGTAAAGATGCCTTTATGGAACTTGGCAAACCTGTCTACGCTTATGGCGTGACGGCGGGCAACATGGACAGCATGATTAACCGTTATACGGCTGATCGTAAGATCCGTAGTGATGACGCTTATTCGCCGGGTAACGTCGCGGACAAACGTCCTGACCGCGCGGCTATCGTCTATAGTCAGCGCTGCCGTGAAGCCTATCCTGATGTGCCAATTATCTTAGGCGGCATCGAAGGCAGCCTACGCCGTATCGCGCATTATGATTATTGGTCAGATAAAGTACGCCGTAGTATTTTGCTTGATGCCCGTGCTGATGTTTTATTGTATGGTAATGCTGAGCGTGCCATCGTCGATGTGGTACATGGTCTATCAAAAGGCTATAGCTTTGAGCAAATGAGCAATTTGCGCGGTACAGCTTACTTGCTCACGCCGACGCGCCGTCATTGGCAAGCAGGCATGACCGAAGTTGCCAGTAATGATGTCGATACCGTTGGTCGTGTTGATCCGATCATCAACCCTTATGTGATGACCGAAGATCTTGACCAATGCTCAATCGAACAAGATAAGCCTAGCGCCTCTCCTGTTGGACAATCAATGTCAGGAATGTCAGGGCAATATCCAGGATTTGTATCTGAGCCAGTGACCAATAAAATCTTGAATACTGACCAAGTCGATGAAGAGACGCAAGTCGTACAAATGCGTGGCTTTACTAAACCGATGACAGCACGTAAGCATAAAATTAAAATGCCACCGCGTGAGAAAACCGTCATTCGTCTGCCTGATTATGAGCATGTCAAATCTGACCCTGTGCTTTATGCTCATGCTAGCCGTATCTTGCATCTTGAGACCAATCCGGGTAATGCACGCGCATTGGTACAGCGTCATAGCAGTGGCGCCGGTAACTCACATACCTCTATCGATGTGTGGCTCAATCCGCCACCGATTCCTTTATCGACGGAAGAGATGGATTACGTGTTTGACTTGCCATACGCTCGCCTGCCGCATCCAAGTTATGGCGATGCGCGTATCCCTGCTTATGACATGATTAAGTTTTCGGTCAACATTATGCGTGGGTGTTTTGGCGGTTGTACTTTTTGCTCTATCACCGAGCACGAAGGACGCATTATCCAAAATCGCTCAGAAGAATCTATCCTACGTGAAGTCGAAGCGATTCGTGATACTGCGCCGAACTTTACGGGCGTTATCTCTGATCTTGGTGGTCCAACTGCCAATATGTATCGTCTAAACTGTAAAGACGAAACTATTGAGAAAAATTGCCGTAAACCGTCTTGCGTTTATCCTGATATTTGTGAAAATCTGATTACCGATCACAGTAATTTGACACAGTTGTATCGTAAAGCGCGCGATATCAAAGGCGTAAAGAAAATCCTTATTGCCTCTGGTCTACGTTATGATTTGGCGATTAAAGATCCTGAATATGTCAAAGAATTGGTCAGCCATCATGTCGGTGGTTATCTCAAAATTGCCCCTGAGCATTCAGAAGAAAACGTTTTATCAAAAATGATGAAACCGGGTATGGGTAATTATGACAAATTTAAAGCCATGTTTGAGCAATACAGCCAAGAAGCGGGCAAAGAGCAGTATTTGATTCCTTACTTTATCGCCGCCCATCCGGGTACCAAAGATGAAGATATGATGAATCTTGCGCTATGGTTAAAAGGCAATGGCTACCGCGCTGACCAAGTACAAGCGTTTTACCCAAGCCCAATGGCGACTGCGACCACCATGTATCATACCCATAAAGACCCACTGCATAAAATCAGCCGTGACGAAGGTGATATGGATATCGTCAAATCAGGTAAGCAGCGCAAATTGCACAAAGCTTTCTTACGCTATCATGATCCAAAAAACTGGGTAATGCTGCGTAAAGCCCTGCAAGATATGGGGCGCGGTGATTTGATTGGTAAAAATCGCGGCTGCTTAATCCCGCCATTTAATGCAAGCTTAGAAGGTCGTGATGCGGTGCAAGACAGCTATCAATCAGCGCGTAAGAAAAACAGCCGTCTGGGTAATGACTCGGTGAAACGTAGTAATAAATCAGCTGACAGCTGGTCAAATAAAGGTACTGCGGGCAAAAACACTGGCGGCAAAAAGAATGTGAGTAAAGGCAACTTCCAAACTCAGCATACGGGTCTACCACCGCGTAAAACCAAGTAATCAAATCATTATTAATCTGCTGTCATACAGTGGATCAATAATATCTATTGGCTAATACCTAATTAGATAAGCGCCTATCAGCCACACGTTGATAGGCGCTTTTTTATTTGATCTTGAAGTTGATTATGCTGCTTGCTGAAAATAAGCAAATCAGAAATTCATTAAGCACCCTTAAATCAATCGTTACAGTAAACAGTGTTTAAGTAACCAAGTGAACACGTAAAAAACAATTTCTAACATTTTTTAAGAAGCGTTTTCGTTACTATATGCGACATATGCTTAACGCATAGTTAATAACAAATACACGATGACTTTTATACTTTTGGAGAAGACTATGAATACCCTAACCAAACTGGCAACCGCTCTACCTGCGCTTGCCTTACTAAGCGCTTGTGCCACTACCGCTCCTACGACAGCAAATACCCCTGCTTCAGAAAGCGTGACCGATGTCGCTTATGATCGTATGGCACCAGCCCCTTATACTTGCACTGATAATAGTACTATCATGGCGAAACAGTCTATCAATAAAAAACAAACCATGCTAAACGCCACCTTGCCTAAAGTGAAATGGGCAGAGCAACCGCTTATCTTAAACAGTATTGTACAAGGTGATGTCGCAAGCTATGTCAACGACTCAAACCCAGAAGCCACCTATGCATGGCATATGAAAGGCGACAAAGGTATCTTCGCTATGAAATGGGCAAATGGTAAAGAATACCAAGTAAACTGCCAAGTAGGTAGATAGTTATTTCGGTTTAATCATTCATTTATAATGATAAATGTATAATTATTAGACTGAGCATTACTATAAACAGTCATCGAAAGATGGCTGTTTTTTTGTGCCTCCTCTGTTAAACGGTTTATAGAAAACTCGTCTTCTTATCTGACTTGCTAGAATAAGAAATCGCTAGAGTGAAAAGAATCCTTTTTTGCATTTCGCTAGAGAAGCGCATAGAAAGCTGTCAAAATAGCGCCTCTATCAAAACATCTCATGACTTATCATAAAGAGGATACCTCGATGCCAAAGCGTCTTATAACTATGCTCATCATTACGACTGCCAGTATGTGGGCGCTTTCAGGCTGCGATAATAATGCGGATACTATGGCTAAAAAAACGGATACATCGGTATCGACGACGGATTCAGCGGTAGCAAATACGATAGATTGGTCAGTCATGAATAGCGGCGAAAAGCCAGCCGATCTTGCTAACTATCAATATCCGTTTGCGCTTGATAGCCAAAATGTCCGCGATTATGCAGAGTATTTCAAAGTCGATAACGCTACGGCTCAGCATAATCTGACGATAAGCATGGCAAGTAACGAAGCGCTATCAAAAGCCTTGGATCAGCTCAGTGAAAGCTATGTCTCACATGAGCTGACTGATAATAAAGACATGAAGCTAATTATTCATACTACGCCCGATGTCGCTGCCAGCAGCTATGATTATGTGTTGGCTGGGGAATTTGCAAAAGGGTTGGTATTGCCTATCGTGATACAGCCAGATGGTAAAGAAGGTGATGTAAAAGGGCATGGAGAGGTGGCGGAGTAGAAGTTAATAGCGTGTGTTTTAGTTCATATGACACACGCTACTCAAAAATATTAAGTCTGACGATATGGATTGTTGGAAAGTTCAATCTTTACATTTGTATCGCAAAGTAGCTTAGCTAGATAAGGCTGATATTGAGTAGCTGCTGGGGCAATATAGATTTTATCAAGATGTGACTTTACTTCTGATTCATATTCAACGTATAGAAACCTACCAAACTCCATCTTTACTTTTTTATCATCAAGTGAAGTCATATAAACCATACGACACTCTTGTTCTTCTTGAAATGCTGAATGTTTGATAAGATATTTTAGAGGTAAAAGAATTTCATTTAATAAAATTTTTATTTTGCCTGATAAACTTGGATTTTTTTCCTCAATCTTAGTTAATTCTTCTGCAATAGCTTTATAAGCACTTTTAAGGTCTATAAAAGCCCTTCTGAAATCTTCCGTCTTTTTATCAATAAAGCTCTGATATTCCTTCCACTCGTGTTTAGCTTTACTTATCTGTTCACTTCCTAATTGCACAATTTCATCATTAAATTCTCGAAAAAACGTTAGTCGATTGCGCTGAGCTAAATGAATGTAATCAGAAGTAGGATCAAGATAAACACATCTCACTACTGGCTGCTTTTTTATTTTGCTTATAGCTTGTATATTATTTTCACCAGATTCATCATCAACATTCTTTTGAACAGAAGTTGTACTGATTTCCTTTGTATTGTCTTCAAATGCTACGTAAGACAATCCTACAGTAGAATTATGTTTTTGAAAAAAGCCTTTATTAAACACCAAGCTAATTCCGGAGGCTTCCTTATTATCTTGTTTACCGTATAGCCTGAACTGGTTAAGACTATCGTGATTAAAGGTAAAACAACTAATAAAAGCATGTAAATCTTCATCAAATTGAGAATTATATGATAATCCCTCTTTGATCCCTTTTAGATAATTCAAAAGCAGTTTGCCTTCACTAGGATCATTTACGTTATTTATAGTGTTAAGACGGAATGAGCTTGGTTGTTCTTTTCCTTTTTCTATATCTAGTAATTTATTTGTTGTATCTGTACCAGTATAGTGAGCTAGTTTACGTTCTACAGGCTTATTGTCAGTTACTCTATGGCTAAAATCCACTTTGAGTATTTCAATAATCTCAGTAGTATGAGTGAATAGTAGTAATAAATATTTTCCAATATCAGTAGAGGAAGTCTTAAGCAATCTACAGATTTTTTCTAGACATCGCTTTTCATATTGATATCCGTTTACGATTTTTTTAAGTGCATTCTCAGCTCTATTAATATCTTGATACTGCGTATTTTCCAACGATACTGTGCAAATATTGTATTGAGCACTATTGAATGCGTCTAAGGATTGTTCAGCTTCTATCTTCCCCCATATATCTAAAGCATCTTTAGTATGCCCTTTACGATTTAGACCAACGCCAATATTATACTGTGCAAATGTGTATGCCTCAGGGTAATCATCTTTTTCTACATTACTCCATGCTCGAATAGCATCGTCCTCGTTACCCTCTTTAAAGAGTTGAGAAGCTAAATTGGATTGTGCTTTAGCATATGCTTCTGGGCTACCATTCCTCTTTACCTTATTCCAAGCTTTTTTTGCTTCCCCAAATTCATATAAATCACTTTTTATAGCACCAATATTATATTGTGCTCTAGAATATATCTCTGAAGAGTCTGCTTCTATTTCCGACCATATCTTTAGAGCTTCTTCAGTTTTGTCTTGTTCTTCATAAACAGCAGCAATATTATATTGTGCTTTTTTATAATGTTCTCTATTGTCCTGAGGCTTAATTAATTTACTGACTCTAACAGCTTCATCAAGCAATCCATGCTTATAGAATATTTCAGCCAGCTTTCTCTGAGCAAGTGAAAATTGCTCGTCACTATCACTTTTACGTGTAACCTTTTGCAACTCCTCAATCTGCTTCCGAGTCACTTCATCTAAATTTTCGTAGCTATCCATGCTCATTTTTTTCACTCCCCAACCAACGACAAAAACTCTTCCTCACCCACTACTTTAACGCCCAGTTTTTCAGCTTTCGCCATCTTCGATCCAGCTTTATCACCTGCCAGCAGTGCAGTCGTTTTTGCCGAGATGCTACCTGATACTTTGGCACCGAGCGCTTGTAGCTTGGCTTTGGCTTCATCGCGAGCCATGCTATCGAGCGCGCCAGTAATCACCCATGTTTGACCATCGAGCGGCAATCCTTCTGACGCTACCTGCTCGACCTTATCCCAATGCACGCCAGCTTCTCGCAATGCCGTGATGACTTCGATATTATGTGGTGCGCGGAAGAATTTATAAGCAAGTTCAGCGGTGATCGCACCGACGTCAGGCGTTTGCAGTAGCTTTTCGATATCAGCAGCCATTAGGCTATCTAAGTCGCCAAATTGCTGCGCCAAATTCTGTGCTGTCGTCTCACCGACACCGCGAATACCCAGCGCATAGATAAAGCGCGCCAATGTCGTCTGCTTACTGGCTTCGATAGCGCTGAGGATATTTTGAACAGATTTTTTGCCCAGTTTCTCAAGCGTAATCAGCTCCTCTTGATGATTGTGCAACTGATAGATATCGGCAACGGTCTTCACCAAGCCGTGCTCAAAAAAGCTAATCAGCCAACTTGCGCCTAAGCCATCGATATCCATCGCCCGACGCGAGACAAAGTGAATGAGCGCCTCGACCTGCTGCGCGGGACAATATAGCCCACCAGTGCAACGCGCCAACGCTTCATCTTTGGGCAGCACCACAGGCGAGTCGCATACTGGGCAGGTCGACGGTAGCTGTACCGGTTCAGAGTTTTCTGGACGTTGATCTGTCCAAACACGGGTCACTTTAGGTATCACATCCCCTGCACGGTGGACGCTCACCATATCGCCTGCACGCACATCTAAGCGCTGAATCTCACCAAAGTTATGCAGCGTGACATTGCTGACCGTGACGCCGCCGACTTTAACAGGTTCGAGCTTACCGACGGGTGTAATCGCGCCAGTGCGTCCGACTTGCCACTCGATAGCATGCAAGCGTGTCATGACAGTTTCGGCAGGAAATTTATAAGCAGTTGCCCAGCGCGGCTCACGCGATAGAAAGCCAAGCTGCTGCTGCAACGCCAAGCTATTGACCTTGATGACCATGCCATCAATCTCAAACGGCAGCTCGCCACGTGTCTCCTTTACCGATTCATAATAAACTTGAGCCTCGCGTGGATTTTGTGCCACCTCAACTGCACTGACGGTAAAGCCAATGGTTTTTAGCCAAGCAAGCGCTGCTGATTGGGTTTTGATATGCTCAGGTAACCCTTGATTGACTGAATAACAGTAAAATGCGAGCGGACGGCTGGCGGCTATACTTGGGTCAAGCTGACGTAAACTCCCAGCAGCAGCATTGCGTGGATTGGCAAAAGTCTTTTCTTCTTTTTCGGCTGCTAAGCGATTGAGGCGCTCAAATCCCGCCTTGGGCATGAGCACTTCACCGCGCACTTCTAACAGCGGAATATCAATGGCATCAGCAAGCCAAAGCGGCAAGTTACGGATAGTTTTGGCGTTTTGGGTAATATCCTCGCCCGTTTGTCCATCACCGCGTGTCACCGCTTGGACAAACTTACCATAAGCATATTTGAGCGATACCGCCAAACCATCCAGCTTTAGCTCCATCTCATACTCTGGGCTTTGCTGAGCGACGCTTAAGCGGTCATTAACGCGGCGCATAAAATCACGCAAATCATCATATTCAAAAACGTTACCAAGCGATAGCATAGGGATATCGTGGGTCACTTGCGTAAATGCCGATAGCGGCATATCGCCGACTTGATTGATTGGGCTGTCTGGCTGTACCAAATCGGGATATTGTTCTTCAAGCTCCAATAAAGAGCGACGCAACTGATCGTATTCGCTGTCTTCTAAGATGGGATTGTCGAGCACATAATAGGCATAATTGTGCTGCTTGAGGGCATCAATAAACGTGCGCATTTGAGCCACGATAGCATCTTCGTTTGCTGCAGATTTTGCAGTATTGATGTCTTTAGAGGTAAGCGGTGCGATAGGGTCAGTCATAGTCGGCGTCTTTTTTTTGCAATTCAAGATGTCGATATGATAACAAGTTTGCAAGATACTCGGATAAACTTTTAATGAAAATGAATGGCTAGGAAAAGTAAAAAGGCAAACAACGTTATCGCTATTTGCCTTTTTTAGTACTGATACTATTTATCGATTTTAATCAACTTTGGTAGCGATCAACCTTCATAATCGCGGACTTGGTTGCGTAGCTGTTGCTTGTATTCAGGCGTGATTGGGTCGTTCTCTTCATCTAGCATCACAGCGTCCAAATCGCTTGCCATCATATAAGCAATACTCATCATACTATCGAAACTGCGCAGCGCTTGCGGATGCGGCAACGATAAGAAAACTACCACACCGTTATAGTTATTGGTCGCCACGCTATGCGGATCAAAAGGCGCGATACCACTATCGGTGATGCCCATCATGCTAAACCAGAGCATACCGGTGCCGTCTTTTTGCTCATAGCGATGGAACATATTCATCGCGCCATAACGCAGACCATATTTATCGATCAATGCCAATAAATCACGACCGCGAATCAACGCTGCTGGACGGTCACGATATTGGTGCGGCAAGATGGTGATATTGATATTGTCTTTGGCATTGATAAGTGGTGCATTTTGCGTATCATCGACCGGCTCTGATAAATGCTGATCAAGTATCGGGCTATTATCATTGAAACTTGGCTCTTCTGCCGTATCAATAGATGGCATCAGGCTGTCAGTTGCCGATACCAAGCTTGAAAACGCATCAGGCTCTTGTTCGATATTCATTTGCTCAGCAGCAGAGGTAAATTCGCTATTATCGTTATGCTGCTCCGCCTGCCAGCGCGCATAATCTTCATCATTTACTTGGCTATAGCTATCGTTTACATCGCTACTGACATTATCGTATCCAGACATCAACTGTACATCGTCTTGCTGACGCGCTTGACTCAAAGGTGCATCTTCAACGACTGCATTCAGATAACTGCGGTCAGGCGTGATACTGGTTTCGCCAGCGATCGTGTCGTCTAAATCTGGCTGGTCGACGATATTGCGCTCATGACGCGGTATGATAGGAATACCGTTTTTATCATAATTGACCGCGGCAGCTTCTGCATTTTTGCGACGCTTAAAGCTACGCATGACCATAATTAGCCCAGCAAGCACAATCAATGCAGCAATGGCGATCAATATAAACTGAATAGCGGTCATGAGAAATAATCCTAATCTACGACAAAAGAGAATACATAAGAGGGAATAAATGGCAATAGTCTAGCATGGCTAATTAACATCGTCACCATATAGTCATCGTTTACCGTGAGGCTGACACACTTGCGTGACCTTCTGCCCTGACCCCTAACTATACCACTGACAATCGCTGTCAGTTATCACTATTTTTGCTATTCAGCAATATAAAGTGCTGCCTCATCGAGCGATACGCTGACCAAGGTAGAAATCCCTGCGCTTGGCATAGTAACGCCTTTTAATTCATCAGCAATTTGCATCGTTAATTTATTGTGGCTAATAAAAATAAACTGCAAGTCGTCTGCTAATTCATGAATCAAGCTGGTAAAGCGCGCGACATTGGCATCATCAAGCGGCGCATCAACTTCATCAAGCACACAAAACGGTGCTGGATGCTGTTTAAATATCGCAAAAATCAAACTCAGCGCGGTCAGGGTTTTTTCACCGCCTGATAGCACGGCTAATCGACTATTACGCTTACCTTTTGGCTGTGCCATCAAGGTTAGTCCCGCCCGCCACTGTTCTGATTTTGGCGCATTAGCAGGTATGTTGTCTGGCATATCGTCAGTATTGAGCGTTAGGCTTGCTTGTCCGCCACCAAAAACTTTGGCAAATAAATTGGCAAGCTCATTATTGACCGCATCAAGCGTCTGCACAAATAGCTTCTTGGTCGTCTCATCAATCGAAGCAATGGCATCTTTCAATGTGTCCATACTAGCGGCAATATCTGCTGTCTGCTGCACCAATGGCTCTAAGCGTTCATTAACCTCTGCCAACTCTGCCACTGCGGCGAGATTGACCGCGCCAATTTTGCTTAATTGCTGCTCAAGCTTGCTACGCTCGGACTCAAGCTCAGCGATTTTATCTGGACGTACACGGCGATCATGCACAATAAAATCTGCCAATAAATTTGAGACACTCATCACTTGTTCCTGATGCTGCGGCTGCGGCGACATATCCGATTGTGCTTTATATTTATGGCTCATACGATAGTATGCGTCTAGAACATCTTGCGTATGGCTGCTGGCATCATCCAATCGCGCCGCGCTTAATGCCAGCTCAGTACTATGCTGAGCAAGCTCGCTTTGCTGGGTTTGCAATGACTGTTGCAGCGTTTCTAACGCCGTCTGCTGCTGCGCATAATCTTGTTTAAGCACGTTCAATGCAGTCTCGCGTGTCGTCAATAACGTTTGCTGCTCATCGCGCGCTATCTGTGCGCTTTGTAATGACGCTTGCAGTGCTGGTAGCTTACTTTTCTGCTGCTCATACTTTGCCTGTAAACCCTGCTTACTTTGTAGCGATTTATCATATTGCGCACTTGCCCGTGCAAGGCTACTAACATAATGCTCTAAACGCATTTCACTCTGCTGAATACGCAGCTGTAATGCTTGCCACGCATCAACATCTACTTGCCGCGTGCGATTTAGCTCATTATGCTCAACTTGCAATTGCTGACTTGTCGCACGGGCATCCGCTATTTTTGGCGTCAGTGCGGTTATCTCACTTTGAATATGCTGTTGCTCAGCATTAAGTGCTTGCAGCTCTTGCGCCAATTCTTGCTGCTCTTGCTCAAGGGCGACTTTATCAGCATTTAGACGTTGGTTATCTGCTTGCATACGTTCAGCGTTAGCTTGTTTGGTGGTAAGTTGCTGCTGATATTGATGTTTATCGCGGGTTAACTGCTGCGCTTGAGCGCGTGTTTCTTCTACATTAACTGCCAGTGCATCATAGTCATATTGAGTCTTAGCTATGGATTTTTTCTGGTCTTGTATTTTTATCTCAATGTCATCAAGCAGCTCTTCTAGCGCTTGTAGACGAGTACGCTGCTGTAAACGCTGGGTTAAAAACTGATTACTGCTATCATTTTTTCCATCTTGTGCACCCATAAACTTACTGAGATTAATGGTACCTTGACGACTGATAAGCCAGCCATCAGACGTTAGCAAAATGGCTGATGATGGCAATACTTTTAAAATATCAGTGAGAGTATCAAGAGTCTGCTGATTATTTGTCTCAGGTTGCGCAATATATAAATAGCATTGCTGCCAAAGCGCTAAGTTCGGCGCGCTAATCAGCTCTGATAGAGGTAGTACTTTATCACTTAGAGTATCTGGCAATTTACTGATAAATGGTTTTGTATTTGCCTCATTTTGCTTTGTAGATAACCATAAGCTGTGACTAGTTTCTACTAGTAACTTCTCTTTCGTACTACTATGCGCATTTTGCGCAGTCCGATAAGTAAATAAAGCTGTTAAGTCCTGCTTAAGCGCTTGCCATAAGCTGTGTGGTTTCTCAGAATCATCGCTCGCGTTATCAATGCTTGGCTGCATGGTTTGATTGCAAACCAATACATGACTATCCAACCACAACGCCAATACGCTATCGAGTAATTGCGCATGTTGTTTGCCTTTCTCGCTTAGCTCAATCTGCTCGCGCAAGGTGATAATGGTCAATTGGTTATAGTCGCTGACTATTTCGCTTTCTAAATCACCTTTAACATCGGCAGTTTTTGCATGAACAAGCGGTTGCGATTTTGGAATAGGTTTAGGATGTAATATTTGATGTAAAGTATCGTACTCACTTGCCAATATGGCATGACGTTTTTCAAATTCACTTAACTCGCGCTGCTGCATGTTTAAACGCTGTTGTAAATCATGCGCTTGCGGTTGTAGCTCTGACAGACGTTCATCAACGCTATCTTGTTGACGCTCAATCTGTTGCAGCTGTTTATTTAGCTCAGTCACTTTCGTATCTAATGTGTGCTGTAAATTGTTCGCATCAGCCGGCTCTTGCTCGTCAGCACTATTATTTAGAAATACAGACTGTTGTAATTGCTGCCAGAGATTTTGCCAATTTTGCTGGCGGCGCTGCCACTTATCATGGTTTTGCTGCTGCCGTTTTTGTGCTTGGTTATTAATGGCTTGCTGCTGCTCAAGCGAGCGCGCAGTATCTTGTAGCCTTGATAGCTGGTTTTGCGCATCATGGTAGGCGCGCTGCAACGGTTGCTCGTTGCGTTTATGCACTTCACGTTTATTCGTTAATTCAATGAGCTTCGGACGCAATGCTTCTAGCACCTTCTGCTGATCAGCTTCATCAGATTTTAAGCGCTCAATCTCATCGACTAATTGCTCGCGCTGTTGATATAAACTGGCTAGTTGCTGCTCAATGGTGGTCAGCTGTGACTTGACATCACTGAGCTGGTGCTCTGCTTGTTGATAGCTTAGCTGCTGCTGATAATGGCTGCTTTGGGCATCGTCTTTGAGCCACTGCTCCTGATTGATATATGTCGCAAGCTTATCTTGTTTGGCTTTTAGAGTCTCATAGTCGGCTTGTAAGGTTGCAACCTCAGTGGCACTACGCTCATGAGCGATTTTCTGCTGCTGCTGATTGTGTTTGGCTTGATATAACTGTTGAATGGCAAGTTGTTGTTTAATATCAGCAAGCGTTAACGCCAGCTCTTCATAACGCTCAGCACTGGCGGCTTGCTTAGACAAGCGTTTTTGTTGGCTGACCAGCTCGCTTTGCATATCATGCAGACGTGCCAAATTGTCTTTAGTTTTTTCTAACTTCTTTTGCGTCTCTTCACGGCGGGCTTGATAGCGCGAAACCCCTGCCGCCTCTTCGATAAATTCACGTAGCTGCAGTGGGCTAGACTCAACAATACGCCCAATCATACCCTGCTCGATGACGGCATAACTGCGCGCGCCAAGACCCGTACCCAAGAATACATCGACCACATCACGACGACGACAGCGCGTGCCATTGATAAAGTAGTCCGAGCGTCCTTCCAAATTTACCTGACGGCGAACGGACAACTCTTGATATAAATTAAACTCATGGCGAATACCCGTCTGCTCGTCTTGGGTATGCTCAAAAGTCAGCTCAACGCTGGCGACACTTTTGGCAGCCTTGTCTTGCGTACCAGCAAAGATAACGTCACTCATCGCTCCACCGCGTAATTGCTTGGCAGAGGTCTCACCCAGCACCCAGCGAATGGCATCAATGACGTTGGATTTGCCACAGCCGTTTGGCCCGACGATGGCGGTGATGCCATGGCGAAAGGTAAAAGTGGTAGGATTGGCAAAGGATTTAAAGCCTGCCAGCTTGAGAGATTTTAGACGCATGAATAATCAGTAAACTTAGCAAAAACAGGCGGCTATTCTACCTCAAATTGTGCTAAATTTTTAGGGTTTATGAGGGACGCTATAATATGGCTTAAAATCAATATCATTAATTTAAACACTAAAAATCAAGAGAATTAAAATGACTAACTATAATCCGCAAGAATTGCAGCAAAAATATGAGCAATGGTGCGAACTATACCGCCAGCAGCTCAAAGCGCAACAGCAGTTTTTGCAAGCTGAAGCATTGCTAAACGAGTTAAAAGATTACTATCTTAATCCACAATGGATGGCGGATCGTGAAGCGGATCTGCCCATTGAGCATTCGGGTAAAGAGCACTCTATATTTAGTGAAGATGCGCTATGGAGTATGCTCAGCGACCATGATGAGCTAGCAAGAAAGTGGATGCGTTTAGGGCTAGATGCGATTGATAGGAAGTAAAACCTAAATTACCCCGATCCCACTTAACAATAACTGTCCACCCGCAAATAACAATAATATGCCAAAGGCACGCTTAAGCGTGAGCGCAGGTAATACATGGGCAAGTTTGGCACCGACCTTCGCCATCGCAAAGCTAGCAACGGAAATACATAAGAATCCTGTGATATGGACAAAGCCTATCGTACCTTCGGGCAGATTAACCACATCTTGACCAAACCACGCAAACCCTGCTGCGCCAGCCAATGCAATAGGTAAACCACAAGCGGCAGACGTACCGACCGATTGCTTCATCGGTAGCCCTGCCCAGTTTAAAAATGGCACGGTCAAGCTACCGCCGCCAATCCCAAAAATAGAGGACGCCATACCAATGCCCGTACCCGCGCCAAACTGCACACCAACCGACGGTAATGGTTTGCCCAACTGCTCTTTATTGGAGAAGAAGAACATCTTTAAAGCGACCAATAAAGCACCGACACCGATAATCGCTTGCAATACCTTACCGTCAATCATATCGGCAATGCCTGCCCCAACCAGACTGCCGATGACCAAGCCCAACGCCATCTTGCGCCATACTTCCCATCGTACACCGCCGCGCTTATTGTGGGCTGTCATTGAGCTGATTGAGGTTACAACAATAGTTGCAAGTGAGGTACCAATAGCTAAATGCGTGATTACTTCAGGAGGAAAATTATAAGCCGCAAAAATCCAGACCAATGCTGGTACGATAATCATACCGCCACCGACGCCAAACAAGCCGGCGCTGACGCCAGCAAACGCCCCTGCAATCACAAACCATACATATAACATCATCGAATTAGCCTTTTATCCTGCTTCTTTTTACTAGATTACTTTATCTTTTCAGCACTTACTTATCATACGCTTAATTGCATTTGCCAAATCGTATACTGACCTTTATCCTATCTACTCTGTATTGAATATTTGTGACCATCGCTCAGTATATCAAAAAATTCTCTTGCCACATTTATCACCTTTGCTCTATTAACCAAAGCGAAAAAACGTATGCTGCCACTCGACTCTTTATCTGACTGCGACTCTAAGTCTCACCTGCTTACTCATTTGCCAGAGCTTAACCATCGGCACCTATTTAGCAGCATCTCGACCAACAGCGAGCTTATCATAGCGGTACAGGATGGCACGCTCAATGCCCATGAAATGCATTTACTGACTGCCGAAACCCAAAGCGCAGGTCGTGGACAACATGGGCGTTCATGGCAATCACCACGTGGCAATGTTTATCTGTCGTTATACTATCCAGTACATATGCCGATTAGCGGTTTATTATCGTTAATAATCGGTATTGAGCTGGCAAAAATGCCTGTTATTCAAACATTAAATGCACAACTAGCTAACCAAGGTTTAACACCTATAGGGGTAAAATGGGCGAATGATTTGGGTTTTTATCAATCTTTCTCTGTAACGGATGAAGCCGTATCAAGCACGAAAATTATTCAATTTAGCAAACTTGCTGGTATATTGATTGAGCCGGTTACCCAAGCGGGCAAATTGGTCGGCGTGGTGATGGGAGTTGGTCTTAATGTACAAGCAACTCCCAAGCTTACTGCCCAAACCTGCGAAGGTATGAGATACCAAGCCATTAGCTTACAAGATATCGAGCAGCTGCTAGCGCCAGACAAATCAGCAAGTACGCTGCCAAATCTACGAGAGCTTTATCAACAAATGAGCAAAGCATTAATGGCAGCAATGACACGCTTTGAGCATTTAGGGTTAGAGAAGCCAACCGGTCAAACCTATAATTTAGACAGCTTTTTGCAGCAATTTAATTCGATGGATGCACTAGCAGGACGGCGCTTACGTATTAGCCAAGAGCATAACGGTCAAACAGAGACGCTCACTGGCTATGCTTGCGGTATTGATACACATGGATGTTTGCAATTGCGTCAAGATAACGGTAATATTTCTGCGCTTTTTACCGGACGCATCGACGTTATTGATAACGCTTAAAGCATTTACTGAATGCGCTCTATCTAAAGGGAATTTTATGCTCTGGCTTGATCTCGGCAACACCCGCCTTAAATACTGGCTGACCGATGATATCGGGCAGATAGTCTCACATGATGCCAAGCAACATTTGCAAGCACCTGCTGAATTACTCATGGGTTTGACCGACCGCTTTGAGCGTTATGCCCCTGACTTTATCGGTATCTCATCAGTGCTCGGCGATGATCTTAATGTCAAAGTTTCAGAAACGCTCAGTCGCCTTAATATCCCGTTTGAATTTGTCCACGTCGATGCCAATTATCCGCTGATGAAAAGCACTTATAATGATGAGCAGCTCGGCTGTGATCGCTGGCTACAAATGCTCGGCGCAGTGGATAGAACCAAACGTCAATGTGTGATAGGTTGTGGTACGGCGGTGACCATTGATTTGATTGACCATGCTGAGCATTTAGGCGGTTATATTTTCCCTAGTATTTATCTTCAGCGCGAGTCGCTATTTTCTGGTACCAAGCAAATCACCATCTCTAACGGTACTTTTGATAGCGTCAGTCAGGGCACCACCACGCAAGATGCGGTCCATCGTGGGATATTATTGTCCATCGTTGGTGCTATTAACGAGATTAGCACACGTCATCCCAACTTTGAAGTGATCATGACTGGCGGTGATGCAGCTATTATCGCCCAACACGTCAACCGCCCAGTGCGCCTGCGTGACGATTTATTATTAAATGGTCTTGCGCGCTATTTTGATCATAGTAAACAGGCATGATAACTGAAAAAATTTTATAAGCTAGAAATTAAAAAAGCAGGACGCTTAAAACGTCCTGCTTTTTTATGTCTATTTGATTTGAGACCAATATAGAGTGCTAAAGGGATGAGCTATTCGCAGACTCTGTCACGCCTGCGAACAGCACGCAAGAAAAATTTAGCTCATTAGCACGAGGATATTAATGTATCCATTTTATTTTGAACTTAATATCTAATGAACACTCAATAATTCTTACTTAGTCTCGTTAAACAATTCACGACCGACTAGCATACGGCGAATCTCACTGGTACCCGCGCCAATCTCATAAAGCTTGGCATCGCGCCAGTAACGACCGAGTGGATACTCGTTGGTATAGCCATTACCACCAAAGATTTGAATGCCCTCACCTGCCATCCAAGTGGCTTTTTCGGCACACCATAAAATCACACTGGCGCAGTCTTTACGCACTTCACGGCTATGACCGGCACCGCGTTGATCTAGCATATCGAGATTTTTACCAACGGTATATAAGAAGCTGCGCCCTGCTTGCAAGATGGTATACATATCAGCAACTTTACCTTGGATTAACTGAAACTCACCGATGGCTTGACCGAACTGCTTACGGTCATGGATATAAGGGACGACGTTATCCATCACCGCCTGCATGATGCCAATAGGACCTGCGGCTAATACCGCGCGCTCATAATCAAGACCGCTCATTAAAACTTTAACGCCTTCGTTTAAGCCGCCTAAGATATTCTCTTTAGGTACTTCAACATTATTAAAGGTCATTTCACCAGTATGACTACCGCGCATACCTAGTTTGTCGAGCTTCTGTGCCGTACCAAAGCCTTCCATGCCTTTTTCAACGATAAAAGCCGTCATGCCTTTAGCACCCAGCTCAGGATTGGTTTTGGCATAAACCACCATCACATCAGCATCAGGACCATTGGTAATCCACATTTTGCTACCATTTAGCACATAATGACCGTCTTTTTCTTCGGCTTTTAGCTTCATGCTGACCACATCTGAGCCTGCACCGGTTTCACTCATGGCTAGTGCGCCTATGAATTCACCACTGATGAGTTTTGGCAGATATTTTTGTTTTTGTGCTTCACTGCCGTTACGTTTGAGCTGATTGATACACAGATTAGAATGTGCACCATAGCTAAGTGCCACAGAGGCAGAAGCACGGCTAATCTCTTCCATCGCGACCATATGCGCGACATAACCCATGTCAGAGCCACCATACTCTTCAGGAACGGTGATGCCATGTAGACCAATATCACCCATCTTTTGCCACAAATCCATTGGGAACTCATCGCTACTGTCAATCTCAGCAGCACGTGGGGCTATTTCATTAGCCGCAAACTGTTGTACCATATCACGTAAGGCATCGATATCTTCGCCAAGCTGAAAATTCAATCCAGGTAAACTCATAACCATTCCTTGTATTTTGATGTTTAATTTTTTACTAGCGCTGTGTCAATTTAAAAATAGATGATATAGCTGGGACAAATTTTCCTCGCTTGCTGTGCGACTTCGTCACTCCAGAGGCTTCAAAAAATTTGTCCCAGCCATAAACCTATCTATCTATTCATTTAGCTTATGACTAACTATATTCTTAATGAAATTAGTTAAGACTGATGTTTGTTAATTAAAGCACGTGCCACGTTTGAGCCATTAGGACGACCTAAAAACTCACTGATACGCTCACCAGCCACGACCAATTTATCCAAATCAATGCCAGTACTGATACCCATACCATGCAGCATATAGACGACGTCTTCGGTGGCGACATTGCCCGTTGCGCCTTTGGCATACGGACAGCCGCCAAGTCCAGCGACTGAAGTATCAAATTCACTGACGCCCATTTGTAGTGCCGCTAATGTGTTGCTGAGCGCTTGACCATAGGTATCATGGAAATGCCCCGATAACATGCTGATATCAGCATATTCAAGTGTAGCCTGTAACGCACGCTGTACTTTGAGCGGCGTACCAACACCAATGGTATCAGCAATGCCAATCTGCTCTGAGCCAATCTCAACCAAGCGCTTAGTCACGTAAGCTACTTGGCTTGGGTCGATCTCGCCTTCATAAGGGCAGCCGACAGTACAAGAGATAACGCCGCGCACCTTGATTCCTTGCGCTTTAGCCGCAGCGGCAACGGGCGCGAAACGCTCAATACTTTCATCGATACTACAGTTAATATTCTTTTGGCTAAAGGTTTCGCTTGCTGAGCCAAAGATAACAATCTCATCAGGACGATGCACGATAGCATTTTCAAAACCACGCATGTTCGGCACCAACACCGAATAGCTCACATCACTGTGACGTGTCGCTGCAAGTGCCTCTAACAGCGTGCTATTGTCGCCCATTTGCGGTACCCATTTAGGCGATACAAAGCTAGTAGCCTCAAGCTTTTTAACCCCTGCGGCAATCAAATCGTTGATAAGCCTTTGCTTAACCGCAGTCGGTACCGTCATTGATTCATTTTGTAGCCCATCACGTGGGCTAACATCAACGATGGTGACGTGTTTTGGGTACGAGATACTCATACAGATTGTCCTTTTTACTGATTCTCTTGGCTATCAATACGCAGCAGCTCACCACCATCAGCAACCAAGTCACCTGCGGCGAATAATAATTCTACAACCACGCCATCTGTCGGTGCCGTAATAGTATGTTCGATTTTCATCGCTTCAATGACAGCCAATGGCTCGCCTTTTTTCACCGTATCACCGACTGCAACTTTGAAGGCCACGACTTGCCCTGGCATTGGCGACTTTAAGCTACCGACCGCCGCATTCTCTTCACCAACATGCGCCATGATATCAACAAGGGTGATTTCATCACGCCCGTTATCAGTAAAGACATAGACGGTCTCATGGTTTGTCCAGCTTTGGGCGTTGATACGAGCACCATCTAACCATAGAGTATGATTGTGTGCGTCAATACTGCTATAGCTGACTTGAGCTTCATAGACAGTTTCTATCTGGGCAGCTACATTAGCGTTGCTATTATCTTGAGTCTTAGCAACTTCTTTCCCAATAACTAGCGTAAAGCTACTGAGGTTATCGCTGCCCTTTTTGTTATCTGAACAATTTGCATTGCGCCAGTTGCTAATACGAGCATTATAAGATTGCTCATTATAAACTAAGCTAAACGAGCGCGTATAATCGCTAAAGGCACGGAAACCCGTAGGCTTGCTAAACGGATCTGACCCTTGCGTTTTCGCTTCACTAGCAAGCTGCTGCGCAATAGCAGTAACCGTAAGCGTCGATAATTCAAGCGGATGCTGATCAAACAGCTGCTCACGCTCACGTTCAATCAACGCGGTATCAAGATTGGCTTGGCTAAACGATTCCGTATTAAGAATATAGCGCAAAAATGCGACGTTATTTGGCAGACCGACGATGCGCGTTTGAGCGAGTGCACGATCGAGCTTGGCTAATGCTTGCTCGCGAGTAGGTGCATGAACGATAAGCTTTGCAATCATAGAGTCATAAAACGGGCTAATGACATCGCCTTCGCGTACACCGTCATCGATACGCACATCAGTGCTGTTCTTATTAATGACAAAGGTACTGTGGTCAGGTTTTTGATAAGTAAATAAAGTGCCCGTTGCTGGCAGAAACCCATTATCAGGATTTTCAGCACAAATACGTGCTTCAATCGCATGACCGTTGATAGTCAGCTCGTCCTGTTTTTTCGGCAATGGCAAACCTGCCGCGACCAATAGCTGCCATTCGACCAAGTCGACGCCAGAGATAGCTTCACTGACCGGATGCTCAACTTGCAGACGGGTATTCATTTCCATAAAATAAAAGTTCATCGAACCTTCGCGCTGCTCAACGATGAACTCAACCGTACCTGCGCCAAAATAATTGACCGCACGAGCGGCTTCGATTGCCGCTGTTCCCATCGCTTCACGCATCTCTGCATCAACACCCGGTGCCGGCGCTTCTTCTAATACTTTTTGATGGCGACGCTGTACCGAGCAATCTCGCTCAAACAGATGGACATAATTACCATGCGTATCACCGAATACTTGGATTTCTATATGGCGAGGTTTCAATGCGTATTTTTCGACCAATACTTGATCGTTACCGAAACTGGTAATCGCTTCACGGCGACAAGATTCTAATAAATCAATAAAGTCACTGGACTGCTCAACGATACGCATACCTTTACCACCACCACCAGCACTGGCTTTAATCAGTACAGGATAGCCAATGCTATCGGCTTGCTGCTGCAAAAATTGCGCATCTTGATTTTCACCATGGTAGCCGGGTATTAGTGGCACGCCAGCCGCTTCCATCAAACGTTTGGACTCAGATTTTCCGCCCATGGCACGGATAGCGTCCGCAGATGGCCCGATAAAGACCAAACCTGCATCTTGACAAGCTTGAGCAAAATCTGCGTTTTCACTTAAAAATCCATAACCTGGGTGAATCGCTTGTGCGCCAGTCTCTTTGGCAATGGCAATGATAGCATCGCCTTTTAGGTAGCTGTCTTTAGGAGCCGAACCACCTAGATATACGGCTTCATCACAGACAGCCACATGCTTAGCCTCACAGTCAGCATCAGAATAAACCGCAACGGTACTTACACCCAAACGCTTGGCAGTGGCGGCAACTCGGCAAGCGATTTCACCACGGTTGGCGATCAAAATTTTAGAAAACATAACTATCCCTGTATCTTGTCGTTTTATCGTTGATAAATAATCAAACGGTAGGATGATATTCACGTATGACCGTTTACGCTAAATTTATTCTGTTATTCATTGGCAATTTAGCGCATATATTTTTTATTTCTATTCTTTATTGCTACTCTGCTGCTAGCCAATCAGGTTGGCGCTTCTGTAAAAATGCTTGCACCCCTTCCTTACCCTGCTCTGATGAACGAATATCAGCGATGCCTTTGACCGTATCGGCGATTAGTTCATCGGTAATCGGTGCGCCCGCGACTTCATGCAATAAGCGCTTGCAGGTTTTGACGGCCTCAGGGCTGTTTTTAACCACTTTGACGCAGAACGCAGCAACCGCTTCATCCAGCCATTCTTCACTAACGCGCTCATGGATAAAACCAAGCTGACGGGCTTTTTTGCTATCAAATACTTCCGCACTGAGAAAATAACGCTGTGAGGCTCTGGCACCTAAAGCTCTAATCACATAAGGGCTAATGGTTGCTGGTGCTAAGCCCAGACGCACTTCGCTAAGACAAAAATTGGCAATTCTTACAGCGATAGCTACATCACAGACAGCAACCAAACCCATGCCGCCTGCATAAACATCCCCTTGTACCGCCGCTATCGTTGCTTTTGGGCACTCATAAATGGTCTTGAGCATTTGTGCCAATTTGTCCGCATCCGCTAGATTTTCCTCATAGCTATAATCCGCCATGGCGCGCATCCAATTCAAATCGGCACCCGCACAGAACGCTTTGCCTACAGCCGCTAAAACGATAACGCGTACTTGCTCATCATCGCTAAGCGTCTTGAAAGCATGGGTCAACTCAGCAATCATTTCATCATTAAAGGCGTTACGTATCTGAGGGCGATTCAAGGTTACTGTTGCAATATGCTGCTCAACGTTAACCAATAGACTTTTATAATGATTCAAATTTTGTTGCATATCTTTCTCTATATTTTATGTATTGATGAGCGCTAAATGACTGGCGATATACCTTTCAATGCTACATTCTAAAGACACCAAAGTTTGTCTCTTCAATCGGCGCGTTATGGGCCGCGCTAAGGGCTAATGCCAACACATTACGGGTATCAGCAGGGTCAATCACGCCATCATCCCATAGACGAGCGGTGGCATAATAAGGATGACCTTGCTCTTCGTACATTTCACGAATCGGCGCTTTAAATGCCGCTTCGTCTTCATCACTCCATGCTTCGCCTTTACGGTCAAAATTATCACGCTTGACGGTTGCCAATACCGATGCCGCTTGCTCGCCGCCCATCACAGAAATGCGCGCATTTGGCCACATCCATAAGAAACGCGGGCTATAAGCACGTCCACACATACCATAGTTACCAGCGCCGAATGAACCACCAACGATAACGGTGAATTTTGGTACTTTGGCATTTGCCACAGCCATTACCATCTTGGCACCATGACGGGCAATACCTTCGTTTTCGTATTTACGACCGACCATGAAGCCGGTGATGTTTTGTAGGAATATCAAAGGAATTTTGCGTTTACAGCACAGCTCGATAAAGTGCGTGCCTTTTTGTGCAGATTCACTAAATAAGATGCCATTATTGGCAATAATGCCAACTGGCATACCTTCGATATGAGCAAAACCACATACTAATGTCGTGCCAAAGCGCGCTTTAAATTCATCAAAGGCACTGTCATCGACGATACGAGTGATAATTTCTCTAATATCAAATGGCTTACGCTTATCAGTTGGAATGACGCCGTATAGTTCTTTAGCATCATAGCGCGGTGGACGTGGTTTTATTTGATTTGGAATCTGTTTAGCAGAACGGTTTAAGTGGCTAACGATATTACGCGCGATTGATAACGCATGGGTATCGTTTTGCGCCAAATGATCGACCACCCCTGATAGACGGGTATGTACATCGCCGCCGCCCAAATCTTCTGCTGTGACTTCTTCACCAGTGGCGGCTTTCACCAGTGGCGGACCACCTAAAAAGATAGTTCCTTGTTCTTTAACAATAATAGATTCATCGCTCATCGCTGGGACATATGCCCCGCCAGCGGTGCAGCTACCCATGACCACAGCAATCTGTGGAATGCCAGCGGCACTCATATTAGCTTGATTAAAAAATATACGTCCAAAGTGTTCTTTATCAGGAAATACTTCATCTTGATTGGGCAAGTTCGCACCGCCAGAATCAACTAAGTAGACACAAGGCAAGTTGTTTTCTTGGGCAATTTCTTGGGCACGTAGATGTTTTTTGACCGTCATTGGGTAGTAAGTGCCGCCTTTTACGGTAGCATCATTACAGACAATCATACACTCGATGCCATTGATACGACCAATACCAGCAATCACACCCGCCGCTGGGATATCTTCGCCATACATATCGTGCGCTGCCATCGGAGCTACTTCTAAAAATGGCGTACCAACATCAAGCAAACACTCGACACGCTCACGAGGTAATAGCTTACCACGTGCTAAATGCTTGGCGCGCGCACGCTCTGATCCACCTTGGGCGACTTTACGCAGATGCTGATACAAGTCATCGACGACCTCTTGCATGGCGGCACTATTTTGCTGAAATTCAGCGGCATTTGGACTCAGTTTACTGGTTATGATAGCGCTCATGATATCCCTTTTCTTTAATGCGTAAATGCGAGTAGCTTTTTATGCGATTTTTTTTAACTACTGGTTATTTTAGTCTTTACCAATATGAGTTATTAGTAAAATAAGAAGTAAAACGGCTCAATTTTTTATAATCCTAACTCTTCTCTCATTTGCTCAATAATTTTATATTTCTGAATTTTACCAGTGATGGTCATTGGGTATTCGGTCACAAAGCGATAATAGGCTGGCACTTTATAATGAGCAATATGCTCACTACAGAATTGACGTACTTCTTCTTCCGTTAAGCTGCCAGCTTCTTTAGGTATAATCCAAGCAGCCAATACTTCACCATACTTTTCATCAGGAACGCCAACAATTTGCACATCACGGATTTTAGGATGACGATATAGATAGTTTTCGATTTCAACCGGATAGATGTTTTCACCGCCACGGATAACCATATCTTTACTACGACCGACGATTTTGACATAGCCATCTTCGTCCATGGTCGCCAAGTCACCGGTGTGCATCCAGCCATCTTGAATGGCTTCACGCGTTTTAAAGCGACTGCCCCAATAGCCTTTCATCACCGAATAACCCCGGGTGAGTAACTCGCCAGTTTCGCCTAAGGGCACAATTTCACCTGTTTCAGTATCAATCACTTTGACTTCAAGCGCTGGCTGCACGAGTCCCACGGTCGAGACTTGCTTATCAAGTGGCGTATGCTCATTGGTTTGACAGGATACTGGGCTGGTTTCAGTCATGCCATAAGCAATGGTGACCTCTTTCATGTGCATCTCATCGATGACACGGCGCATGATCTCAATCGGACAACTAGAGCCTGCCATAATACCGGTACGTAAAGTGGATAAGTCGAAATTTTTAAATTCAGGGTGATCAAGCTCAGCGATAAACATCGTCGGTACGCCATGTAGACCCGTACATTTTTCCTGTTCAACTGCTTGTAATACCGATAATGGTTCAAAACCATCATTTGGATAAACGATACAACCGCCATGAGTGAGAATGGCTAAATTGCCAAGCACCATACCAAAGCAATGATATAAAGGCACTGGAATACACAGTCTATCCTCTTCAGTGAAATTCATCGCTTCACCGATAAAATAGCCGTTATTTAAGATATTACGATGGCTTAAAGTTGCGCCTTTCGGTGTACCCGTTGTACCACTGGTAAACTGTACGTTAATGGCGTCAGTATTTTTAAGCTGAGCTTGACGCTCGGCGATACGCGGATCATTGGCATCACCTTCTTCCATCCATGCAGAAAACTTCTGCATAAACCCAAACTCTTCATCGCTGTTTGATTCATCAATCCAAATGATGCGCTCAATCGTTGGAATCTCGACCAAATCCAGCTGAGTGTAATTTTTGTGGTAAATCTCAGGACACATCTCACGGATTAAACTGGCATAGTCACTACTTTTAAAATGGCGCATGAGCACCAATGCCGAGCAGCCCAACTTATTTAGCGCATATTGCAGCTCAAAGACACGATAGGCAGGGTTGATATTGACTAAAATAATACCAACCTTGGCAGTTGCCAATTGCATGAGTAGCCATTCAGCATTGTTGTGCGACCAGATACCGATACGGTCACCAATCTCAAGCCCCATCTCAATCATACTGCTCGCTAACTGATTGACTTGCTGTTGCAGCTGTTGATATGTCCAGCGAATATTTTGATGGCAGACGACCAGCGCTTCGCGTTCAGGATATTTGGAGACGATAGCATCAAAGAAATCACCGATGGTCGCTTCAATCAGCGGCACATCAGGACCTTTATCATAGCTTTGAGTCAATGGCGCATTTGCCGAATGTGCGCCCATATTGATAGAGGGGATATTATTTAGAATGGTATCAAAATGGATATTTTGAGTCATAACGAGTCCTTTCGTTTTACTTTTTATAATGCTTATTAGTCGCCTGCCACCCATTCATTCTTCCTTGAATAGGTCTCGACTAGCGTTAGCTACTATACCGCCTTAAATCGAATGCTGTCAATAATAGTAATACAATATGTATCATTTAATTAGAATCCAATAGTAATGCTTTATTAAAGATAGCATAAAAATATGGCAGATATTTGACACAAAAAAGCCAGTCACGCTATGTATAGGTGGCTGGCTTTTTTTTAGCACTAAATTTTAGAATATCTTCAACTTAAAAACATGATGCATGTTTAACAAGCTAAGACCATAAACTACAGGCAATTTGACAATTACTACACTGATACAATTGGCGGCGCTTTAATAGTAACGGTCGCGCTAACTTCATTATTATCATTGAGTAAATTCATAATAAGCTCGTCTTCAGTTTCAGTGATTACTTGCCAGTTGCCGTTTGCTTGCGGCACGCCCGTGGCCATCACTGAGATGGCTTTATTCTTTAAGCGAATCATCGGTGGCTTATGCTCATAACCGCTATGCTCTAAACCTAATACATCATCAGCAATCGTTGCTGCTTGCGCACGTAGTGGCGCTACATAACGGCAGGCAACACCATTGATAGACATACAATCACCAATCGCATAAATATTATTAGTATTGGTTCGTAGTGTTGGTGCATCTACTACGATACCAGTGCGATGGTTGAACTCAACTCCAGCTGCAGTTGGTAATTTACCATCAACGGTCAGACCCGTGCTGGCAATCACATGGTCGACGATTAATATCTCAGATGACTTAGCATCTGTATCTTCTCCGTTAGGAGTAAATGGCTCATAGCTAACTTGTAGCTTGCCGTCATCATTACGTATGACATCGGATACTTGATAACTGCCTAAAAAATTAATACCCTGCGACTGCACTGCTTTGGCAATACGAGCTGTCGCTTTTGGCGGTAGCATTTGCGATAGCGGCGCATCATTTAAATCAATTAAGGTCACCTCATGACCTGCCTTGAGCAAGTCCTCAGCAATCTCAGTGCCTACCATACCCGCACCGACAATCGCCACGTGCTGACTACCTGCTGCTAGCTTTTCTTGCAATTGCCCAAAACGCTCAATATGATTGACATGCCATACCAAATCTTGCGGCAAACTCTTAGGGAAAATAGGATGAGCACCCATCGCTAAGACCAGCTTGTCATAGCTGATAGTTGCATAATTGGTATAAACAGGATCTGAGCGCAGCGCTGAGATAAGCTGTACCGTTTGCGCAGCAGCATCGATGTCCGTGACTTGCGTATTGGCAAGTAAGGTCACTTGTGCCGTTTCTGCTGCATCCTCGCCAGTCGCGCGTACCAAGTCTGATGCCTGCTTGTTTTGGCTGATTGCCATGGTAAGCATCGGCTTATGATAACGATCGCCATTGTCTGTGGTGATTAGAGTAATCGACACATCTTTGTCTTTGGCACGAATGGCATCAATCACGTGCCAGCCAGCCAAACCTGCACCAATGATGACAATACCTTTGGCGTCTGTTGCTGTAGTAATAGGAAATGTAGTTTCTGTGCTCATATTGACTCCATGATAGATGAGAGATTATATTGTTTTTATGATAGTGGCTGCCATTGTATCAGTAAACAGGTATTCACTCACGTAGGCGTTTATAAAGTCGCTTACAATAAAAAAAGCGCCTATTAATAGGCGCTCTAAATAAATCAACTCTAAATGACTGCCTTAATGATTGAGAATCTTTGATAAGAACATTTGCGCGCGGTCACTTTTCGCGCTTTCAAAAAACTCATCCTTGCTACAGTTTTCAACGATATGACCTTCATCCATAAAGATAATCCGATTGGCAACTTGACTGGCAAAGCCCATCTCATGGGTAACACACATCATCGTCATGCCCTCACGGGTTAGCTCAACCATGACATCAAGCACTTCTTGAATCATCTCAGGGTCAAGTGCTGAAGTTGGCTCATCAAAGAGCATCGCCACTGGATCCATTGCTAACGCACGTGCAATCGCGACACGCTGCTGCTGCCCACCGGACAGCTCAGCTGGATACTTTGCTGCTTGCGCCGTTAGTCCGACGCGGTCTAGATATGCCATGGCTTTTTGCTTGGCTTCCGCTTCTTTACGTCCCAATACTTTGATTTGCGCGACAGTCAAATTATCAACAATCGTCAGATGCGGGAACAGCTCAAAGTGCTGAAAGACCATACCGACACTACTACGTAATTTTGGCAAGTTGGTTTTTGGCGCGCCAACGGAGATACCGCTGACCATAATCTCGCCTTTTTGAAAAGGCTCTAGTCCATTAACCGTTTTTATTAAGGTCGACTTGCCGCTGCCCGATGGACCACAAACGACGACGACATCGCCTTTATGCACATGGGCACTACAGCCAGACAATACTTGAAAGTCACCATACCATTTGCTCACATCACTCATTTGGATGACGATTTCATCGCTTGCATGACCAGTGTTAGTGACCAGTCCGCCAAATTCATTTATATACGTGTCAGTATTATTCATTACTGGCTCATTCATCACTGGCTCCTAACCACATTATTTTCATCATTATTAAATATAGCTCTTAACGTACAGGTTTCGATACGAATTTATTAAAGATCATTAGAATCTTAAACGCTTTTGTACTTGTTGTACGCCAATAGAGGCACTCAAACTGATAATAAAATAAACAGCGCCTGCTCCTAATATATAGGGCGTTAATAAACCCATCAGCTCACCGCGTACATAAGCGGCACGGAAAAAATCCGTCAAGCCAATCGCAAAAACCAATGTCGTATCTTGGAATAAAATAATACATTGCTGCAAAATCAGCGGTAGCATCTTGCGAAACGCCTGCGGCAAAATAATCAAGCGCATTGTCTGCCCATAGGTCATACCGAGCGCTTTGGCAGCATTGACCTGCCCACTGCCGATAGATTGGATACCCGCACGTACCACCTCTGAAAAATATGCCGCTTCAAACATCATAAAAGCGACTACACACGAGGTAAAGGCTGTATCGAGTTGCAGATATTTACCAGCGACCCAAAAATAAATCATCGGTACGGCAAAATAAAACCAGAGCAGCACGAGCAGCAATGGTACAGAACGGAAATAATTGACGTATAGCTTTGCAGGTATCTCAAGTGCTTTGATACCAGACAAACGCATCAAAGCCAATACCGTCCCTAAGCTGAGACCGCCTAAAATTGCTAAAAATAATACTTTTAAAGTCGTCAGCATGCCACCCATCAAACCGGGATAGGCAGTTGCAAGTTCGGTCATATTCATTTTTGACTCCCTGCAATTAGCCCAGGCACACGCAATTTACGTTCAATTAGCCCCATAATGGCAATTAAAGACAGATTAAACACCAGATAAATAATGGTCGCATAGGTATAAATCTCAAGACTGTTTTGAGTATATTCACTGATGGTTTTGGTCTGACTGATCAGCTCCATTACCCCAACCAAAGACGCAACTGAGGCGTTTTTAAAGCAGTTGGTCAGCTCTGAGCTCAGCGGCGGTAAGATAATTCGAAACGCTTGTGGCAGCAGTACTTCTTTATAGGCTTGTGGGATACTAAAGCCAAGTGCGTAGGCAGCATTGATCTGCCCTTGAGGTAGTGACTCGATACCAGTACGTACTTGTTCAACAATACGAGCTGCGGTAAATAAACCAAGACCGATACTGGCTGACAGCATGGCTGAGGTATTGGGAGACAAGTCTTTATACCACCACTCTTGTATGGATGGCGTGAGCCAACCTGGAGCGATATAAAACCAGAAAAATAATTGTACCAATAAGGGAATATTACGGAAAAACGTCACATAAGCAGTACCGATAGCACGTGCGCCTTTATTCGGCAAGGTACGCATGATGCCAAAAATAGTACCAACCACCATGGCGATTGCCCATGCAATACTGCCAATCAATAACAA
Organism: Psychrobacter sp. DD43; assembly: GCF_904846555.1. Lineage (NCBI taxonomy): Bacteria > Pseudomonadati > Pseudomonadota > Gammaproteobacteria > Moraxellales > Moraxellaceae > Psychrobacter > Psychrobacter sp. DD43. Next base: position 51,373 of record NZ_CAJHBE010000002.1, on the reverse strand, counting down.
CCAGCCAAGACCAGTAATCATCCAATGGATATACAGCTCGCTACCGATACCGGTCTGCTCAAAGAGCACACCCCAGTTCCAGCTATAATTCATAATTGTCTCTCCGAGCAACGGTTAAAAAGCCCACGCTTTCAGACTGCTATCAAATTATTTGACAAACAATCTGAACGCGTAAGCATGCTATGTTGAGGGACAAGAAGCGTTATTGCGCAGTCGCTACTTTTGGCTGATCGCTATCATGGGGATTGGCAATCAATGCTTTTAAGTTATCTGACATCTCAAACTTTAGATTGACATTTTTTGGTGGAATTGGATTTAAGAACCATTTGTCATAGATGCTATTGATCTCGCCTGACTTAAAGACATTGGCTAGTGCTTCATCGACCACGGCTTTAAATTCTGGATCGTCTTTACGCATCATACAACCATAGATCTCAAACGATTGTGGCTCACCAACAATGACCCATTCATCTGGATTTTTTGCTTTGGCTTTTTCGCCTGCTAGCAATACATCATCCATCATAAAGGCATCGGCACGACCATTCTCTAGCATCAAGAAACCTTCGCCATGGTCTTTTGCTGAAATGACATTGATATTCATCTTTTTGTCGTCGTTGTATTCACGAATATAACGCTCTGAAGTTGTACCTGCAGTCGTGACCAAGGTTTTACCCTTTAAATCATCGAAACCTTGGATACCTGAATCTTTTTTAGTCAATAAACGCGTACCGATTTCAAAGAAGCCGTTAGAAAAAGCGACTTGTTTCTGACGCTCTTCATTGTTGGTCGTTGAACCACACTCAAAATCTACTGTACCATTTTGTACTAATGGGATGCGTGTTTGTGAGGTAATAAGGTTATAGCGGATTTTTAGATCTGGCATATTCAGCTTTTGTTTGACAGCTTCTACCACTTTCATCTCTAAATCATGAGCATAGCCGATCGGCTGATTTGGATCATCAGCGATGTATGAGAACGGAATAGAAGAATCACGGTGACCGACGACGATGGTGCCTGATTCTTTGATTTTATCTAAGGTGCCGTTGGTATTTGCCGTCGCCTCAGTGGTTGCTCCATCTGCTGGCGTCGCCTCATTGCTGGTTTGGCTATTGTTGTTACAGCCTGCTAGACCTAGAGCCATAAAGGCAACTAACGTTAATGGTTTAGATATAGAGGTAGAAAGAAAGTAAGTCATGAGATATGTCCTTTTATCACATTGCCACAAGATTGGAATGACATTTAAGTGCGATAGAAACCGTAGAAAAACGCTATAAATTTGCGTTTATGGGCCCTATTGCTATGCATCCGTGCTGTTGCTGTTGTTTATCACTATGCAACTTAATGTTACTGTACAACAAATTGACTGACGAGGGTAAACTTTTTTTACTCAGCTGACTATTTTTGGTTTTTAATTTAACTAAGATAATAATCCCTAAATAAAACAAGCTCTAACGTCATTAATATAGGTACGTATTTGATAAGGCTAATAGAGAAATTCATTTTTTATAAACGTCATTTCTTACGTCAACAATCTACTATAGTCAGTCCTAAATAAAAGAAATACAAAAATCATAAGGTCTACTGGTATCAATTTTGCTTGCTGACTGTGCCTACGCAGACAGAGTCTGCGAATAATTAATCCCAGTGGCAATATATTCTTTTAAATGTATTCTTTTAAAAGTGTATCTACTATAGATACGATTGATAAATCCGCATCTATCCCCATAAAGCTAGCAACTTCTTAATCTTATAAATGACCTATGACCCAAGATACCCAAACTCCGAATGCCTCTGAACAAAATACTGATCTGATGCAAGATAACGACATTCGCCAACGCTTTTTTATTGAAGACTCTCCGGTGCGCGGTGATGTGGTGCGCTTATCGCGTAGCTATGCGACGACCATTGCGCAAAAGCCTTATCCTGAAGCACTAAAACGCTTACTCGGCGAGATGTTGACGGCTGCAAGTTTGCTGATTGGTACTGTTAAAATCAATGGTCGCTTGTCGATTCAATTGCAATCATCAGATAGCGATAGTTTGCTGAATTGGGCGATGGCTGAATGTGATCAAAACGGTATTATCCGCGCTCTTGCTAGCTGGAAAGGTGATACTGACAAGCACGTGCAAGCGTGGAATAATATGCTGCATGCTAAAGAAGCGTTTGCTGAACTGGGCGCTACTGGTCAAGGCGTATTATTTATCAATATCCAACCGGATGGCGGCGAGCCGTATCAAGGTATTGTTGAACGTAGCCATGACAATTTGGCAGATTGCTTGGCGCATTATCAAAAGCAATCGGCACAGATTCCAACGCTGATTAATTTGGCATCTGATGGTTTACAAGCGGGTGGCATCTTGGTGCAAATGCTGCCGCGTACCGCTCAAGAAACCTACGAAGTTGAGCAAAATGAAGATGCTGGTATTGATGATGACTTGTGGACACGCTTGTCTGTATTGACGCGTACACTGAAAGCAGAAGAATTGACCACGCTTGATACCAATGAGATTTTGTATCGCTTATATCATGAAGAAAAAGTCGTTGCTCCTGATCCTATCTCGTTATCGTTTGGTTGTACGTGTTCACGTGAAAAGTGTGAAATGGCAATCGAGCAAATCGGCGAAACAGAAGCATTGGATATCGTTGCAGAGCAAAACGGTACCTTTGAGATGGATTGCGGATTCTGCGGTGAGATTTATAAATTTAATAAAGACGATGTGGCAGCGATTTTTGCTGAGTAGTCTTTTATCTCATTGATTTAAGTATAGTCAATTCCAAATAAAACAGATACGTTATATTCCAACGCAGTACTGGTATAAATTTTTCTGGCGTGCTGTGCCTACGCCGACAGAGGCTGCGTAAAATTCATCTCAGTCCTACTGTATCGTTTTAATACTGAATTCACTATAGTCAGTCATAAAAAAACCCTCAAGTATGATGCTTGAGGGTTTTTAGCATTAGTCTGATTATTTTGTATCTCTTATGCTAAACCTCATAGGTTTCTGGATAAGAATAAATACGCGGGTTCAGCGCATACTTTGCTTCATGTGCATCGCCTAATCTATCATCCAAGAGCCAAGCAATGATTTGCTGATGTACTCTATCGCTGTAGATTAAATTCATATGGTTTATCCCATAAAAGATAGCTTTGTGCCCCTCTGGCACTGCCAGCGTATGCTCTTCGGTATGCTCACCCAGTGCTGACTCTACCGAAACCAGCCCATCGCCCAATAAACTTGTGGTCTTAAATTCAAAATGGGTCTCGACCATCACTGCTGCTACCAGATAGGTATTCACATGCAATGGCAAGTGAGTAGGATGACGAAAATCTGCTGGTAGCACACTACGCCCCTCTAACGCTTGCCAGTCGGCATCTCGAATACTACCGTAACGCAAATCAATGATACCCGCACTGCGCATATCACCAAGCTTTGCCAATGACCCAGCAAAGGGCAATTTAGCGATTTTATCTTGGACAAAATGCCCAATCTGCTCCAAACTTGCGCCATGATGCGGCGAGCCTAAAGTCACCAGATTGCTCACCCTTTTGACCCAGCTAAAACCTTGCTCTTTGCCATAAAACAGCGCGCTACGGCTTACCAAACCGCCCATACTATGACCGACCAAATCAATCTGGGTGATGTCTGGGTTATTCTCAACCAAATCTTGCAACACTTGAGCAAAGCTACGTCCATTACTTGAGATACGTCGACCTGTATTATAATTTAAGTACAAGACAGTCGCTGATGGCAAGCTATACATGAGCGCTTTTGCCAGATTATTCTCACCAGATACTTTCCAGCTTAAGTGGCTTAAACAAAGTCCATGGCATAGAATAATAACGCGCCCTGACAATACAGCGCTTGGTACCCGATTATTGGTATCATACAGCACCATTGATACTGCTAATGGATTTTGATGCGTAATCAGATGATCACCCATCACTCCGTTTAGGATATTGACCATGCGCCGCAAGTTCTTTGGTAATAGTCTGACCTTTTTGGGTTTTAAAACAGTATTATAAAGGTGCAGACCTGAGGCTAAATTATTGCCAATCAGCTGCATCGCCTGACGTACCGTACCATAAATGCGTCCCGTGATACCCTGTTGCCAGCGCTCGACATTTCCTTTATTAAACCGCCCTAAAGGACGCAGTAATATCTCACGGTGGATGGCTTCTACAATGTCAGTCACCTCGACCACACCCATAGTCGCAAGCTGTGCCAATCCTTCAAAAAAACCAACCAATGAGAGCGGTTGATACGGTTGAACATCACTATGATTCACGCTTTTTTCAGTCAGCTCATCCACATAGATATAGTCAAGCTTATCCAGTTCCTCATAGACATCGCCTTGAAATCCTATATCGATAGCAGATTGCTCATCAGAAGGACGCCGAGTCGTTGCAAATAAATCATGGATAGTTTCTAAAGGTTTTGGACTGAGCATAATGTTGACATATCAAACAGTTAAAGGGATTTTCCATACTATCCTGTAATGGTCATAAACAGAAGAGAATGATTTAACTATCAAGTATCTTTATTGTCAAAAAGCCATGTAATTATTCAATATCAAAAATTGCACACTAGTAACTACCGCCTAAAACACAAAAATCCCAAAGCCATGACTTAGGATTTTTATGTTTGTTAAGACGCATCATTACTAATGCAAATGTTTAACTAGACAAATGACTCTGCCAGTATGACATCACCATCTTCGCGAGTAATCATGACGGTGGCTGAGCGTGGTGTACTACCTCCAGCAATAGCGCCCCACGTATTACCCGGATGCTGAATATTAATAAATAAGGTTTTAAAGTCTGGGGCCATCGTAATACCTGTGACTTCACAGCCCTCCGGACCGACGAAGAAACGTTTGATATTGTCATTATTGGCAGGCATGCCGACTCGGGTTTGTTGCCCCGCTGACGTAGTAGTGAGGGTTCCATCGCTGACATTGCCCGGTAGCGCTGCTAGCAACATACAGCTGCTGGTATCGGTATAAGCACCGTCATCTGTTTGAATCCATAGGACGCCACGTGGATCAAAGTATAAGCCGTCGGGGGAAGAAAAGTCATTATTGTCATTTAATTGTGATAAGTTTTCTGCTGATAAATCACTCGGCGCAGCAAATAAATAAATATCCCATTCAAAACTGGTTGCCGCATGATCGCCCCCTGCTTCTGCCCAGCGAATAATATGACCATTGTCATTACCACGCGCTTTGCCGCCAGTATTATAGCTGCGCGGATTGGGCGCTGAAAGTGGCTGATCATCACGTACACCACGATATTTATTATTGGTCAATGTCACATATACATCGCCCGTTATGGGACTGACCGACACCCACTCTGGTCGATCCATTTTGGTGGCCCCGACCACATCTGCTGCTGCACGAGCAAAGACCAACACTTCATCTTGTCCATGAAAAGGCAAGACCGTATTGGAGACGTCCAGTCCATTTTGACCGTGAATCAACGCTTTCCATTCACCGCGGCCATTTTCATTAAAGATAGCAACATAGAGCGTACCCTCATTCAAATACTTGTCACCTGCTTTTAATCCACCGCCGATATCAGCATTTGACCATGTGGCTTTGGAGACGAACTTATAGATATATTCCCCTCGAGCATCATCACCCATATAAAAAACCACCGGTTTGCCTTGTTCAACAGGAGCATAGGCGCAATTTTCATGAGCAAAACGCCCTAGTGCCGTGCGCTTTTGCGGTATGGAATTCTGATCAAAAGGATCAATTTCGGTGATATAGCCAAAGGTATTAAAGCCATTTCTATAATCGTCTGCAGCGCTAGCACTAGCGGCGGTCATATCCCAGCGTGAAAACTCATCGCTTATCTTGGCATCTTTAGCATCAGGGGTATGCCATAAATATTCCCAACCAGGGAAGTTTTCCGTTGCCCCGTAGCGTTCGCGACCATAGTTATGCCCAGCGCTTAATTGGCTAGCATCTTGCCCACGGGCAAATACCCCTAAAAAGTTTTCTTCGGTGGTCAGATAAGTGCCCCAAGGTGACAAACCTGCACCGCAGTTATTATTGATGCCGCGAGTCTGAAAGCCTGTCGGATCAAACTTAGTTTTGACCAAATCAGAGCCCGCAACAGGTCCTGTCAACTGCGCCGTACTACTACTCGTGAGACGGCGATTATATTTCGAATCAGCCACCATCTCATAGCCCATGCCATCAGCGCGGCGTTTCATCTCGACCACCGCCACTCCATGACAATTAACCTCACGGCGCACGTCGCTAGCAAGTCGACGATTTTGAAAGATGGGTGCGGCGTTGTTATCTTGGATCACATGATAGCCAAAAGGGCTTAGCTCACTACTGTTTACATACTCATGATTCATCACCAGTAGCCCATTCTCTGCCGCTTTGGCATCATATGCGCCGCCCTTTTTGCCAAAAAACCACATGCCATCATGATTATCACCCATGCGCCATTCGAATGACTCAGCCGACTGCTCTCGATTGTCTTTCCAGTCATCAATACCAGATATCAGCGGCGTGCCAAGTGGTAATATCATCTCGGCCTTATAGCCTGCTGCCACGCTCATCGTTTCGGCAGTTGAATGCGCCACTGCGGTAAACTTCAAAGTTTCGGGACGTTTGAGATCACCTTGTGCAGGGACAGCAGCAGCATTGCCATTATTTTTGGCAGGAATACTATCATCGTCATCGCTACAGCCGACTAAAGGTAGCGCGCCAAAAAACGCCGCCGCTGTTAATCCTGTGCCACCTTTTAGGATACTACGCCGATTTAAACGACGACTAATAATGGTTTGAAAATCGATATTGTCGGTCGGATTAGAATCTTCAACGACTTCATGGGCAAGTGGTTGTTTGTTATTCAATAATGTCATTATCAGTCACCTTGCTGTTAGGCTTGATTGGCATGAGAGAGTTGATTACAGTCTTGTAATTGCAATCACCGAAATACGAATTATGCCTAAGTCTACTGAGTGTTTATGACAGTATGTTGAAAACCAAATGCCAATTTGATAGTAATGTGACGATAACCTCATGACAAATGGCTATTACCCCTGATAAACCAAAAAAATCCCAAGTGTGAACTTGGGATTTTTTGGTAGTGTTAATGCATGTAAAAACTTATATGATACTACTGCGATAAGAAATTATCGAACTTGCACCTGCCATTCATGAGTGCCAAGCTTGAATGTTAGCGTATCATCTGCTTGCAATACTCCAACGCCGCTCGGCGTACCAGTCATAATCACATCGCCTGCTTGTAAGCTAAAGGCATGGCTAATCTCTGCTAGTAGCTCATACACTGGAAATAGCATTAAGGCACTATCACCATCTTGCTTCAGCTCGTCATTGATATAGAGCTGATATTCGACATGGCAAAAATCACCAAACGCTTGCGGATCAATCCAATCGGCAAGCACACAAGCACCATCGAAACATTTAGCACGCTCCCATGGATGACCTTTTTCTTTGAGCTTGCTTTGCAAGTCACGCAGGGTCAAATCAAGTCCCAAAGTCACGCCACTTATCGCTTGCTTTGCTTGTTCAACCGTTGCTGCCGATAAGTCGGCTACCAGCTGAATGCATAGCTCTGCTTCGTAATGAGTGTCGCCATATAGCGCTGGATTTGGACGGACAATATCATTGTGCACACTGACCACTGATGATGCTGGCTTCATGAATAAGATAGGCGATTTTGGTATCTCATTGCCAAGCTCACGCGCGTGTTCTGCATAGTTACGGCCCACGCAGATGACCTTGCCGATGGATTCTCGTACGCTATCATTAATGGTGGCAATACTCGCGTCATCCTTGACGCTGGCAGCAATTGTATCGACTAAGGATATAGATCGTGATTGGCTCATACTAGGCGCTCACAGCAAATGATTGATATTTTAAAAAGCAAAACATACTGCACTATTTATCACAACGTTAATGATAAGTTTTATTCATGACAAATCATTAGCCGACGGTATGAGTAGTCACATCTGGTGGTACATAACTTGCGTGACGATTCATGCGCTTTTCAAACATTCTAAAGCTAAATAAAATCACCCACGACAACAAGAGATAAACGATACCAGCAGCGAAGAACAGCTCCATCAAGGTATAAGTACGTGCACTAATGGTACGGGCAACGCCTGTGATATCCATCAAAGCAATCGTTGACGCTAGCGCACTACCTTTCAGCATAAAGATTACTTCGTTGCTGTATGCCGGAATTACAATACCAAAGGCACGCGGTAACGTAATACGGGTCAGTTTCTGCCATTTTGACATCCCGATTGCATCGGCAGCTTCAAGCTCACCGACCGGAATATTTTGAATAGCACCGCGGATAATCTCGGCTAAATACGCACTGGTATTTAGGGTAAAGGCAATGATAGCACACCAGTAAGCTTGGCTAAGAACTGGCTCCCATAGGAACGAATTACGTACCGCTTCGAACTGCCCAAGACCATAGTAAATCAAAAATATCTGTACCAGTAATGGCGTGCCACGGAAAAAGAAGATATATAGAAAAGGGAGTATCTGTACCACCCAATTTTTAGACAGCCGTAACAGCGCCAAAACCAAACCAAAAAATAAGCCAATAATACCCGAGAACAAAACCAGCTGTACGGTCAATACCGCGCCACCGAGTAAGTCTGGGATATGATCAAAAATAACCTGCCAATTCCATTCCATAGTGTCTTCCCCTTTATCCTATGGTCGATTGACGGTGAGTGGTTTGACGGCTGAGCTTTTTAGCATAACGCGCCGCCGGATTGGCACGCCATTCAAGCCACATCATAAAGCCAGTAATCAGCATGGTCAAACCTAAATAAATTATTGCCGCTGCCATATAAAAGGTAAATGGCTGCTGTGTTGATTGCGCGGCGCGCGAGGACTGATACATGATATCTTTGAGACCTACGACCGACACCAGTGCCGTATCTTTAAGCAAAACCAAAAATAGATTACCCAAACCTGGCAATGCAATCTGCCATACTTGCGGTAAGGTTATGCGATAAAAAGTCTGAAAAGGACGCATACCAATCGCTTGCGCCGCTTCTCGCTGTCCTATAGGAATCTCTTGAATCGACATACGGAAGATTTCAGTCGCATAAGCACCAAAAGCAATAGAAAGTGCCATCACGCCGCCCCAAAAAGCGCTAATCTCGACATAGTCGTTATAGCCAAACTTTTTGAGGATGCTCATTAGCAGTATAGAGCCGCCATAGTAGATAAACAGTACCAATAGTAGCTCAGGAATACCGCGCATCGTGGCGGTATAGACAGTCGCAATTTTGCGCAGCAGCCAGATATTAGACAGCTTTGCTGTGGCACCGAGCAAACCTAAGAACATGCCGATGATCAGACTGGTCATGGCAAGCTGTATGGTGACGGTAGCGCCGCTCAATAAAAGCGCGCCAAATCCTTGTAAGTCAAACACGATTATCCACTCAGTCTCTTTATATTAGCAATATTGCAAAATATGAGTTAAAAAAATCAGCATCAATAGCTGAATACAGTTAATAAACGTACTTTAGACCCAAGAAATATGAGCCATTTGCGTCATAGACTGACGCTAGATTAATACGATTACTGCCGCGATAATTGACACAGTAGAAATGAGCGCTGATTTTATCATATTCATTCGCCGCTATGTTAATACTGACGTGTAAAAGCATCGCCTAAATAGATATCTCTCTCCTTAAAAGGCCGATAATTTAGTTAAAGAACAGCAAATCTGTTGGTTAATAATGCCTACAATAATAGCGTGACTGTAAATAAGGACACAAGAAAAAGGACATCACCATAATGGTGATGTCCTCATGCTTATTAACACAATATGAATGCAGTCGTGAAAACAGTAATACTACTGAGCCTTTACTGTGTAGCACTATCTATAGCTGGTGCTTCTGTTAGTGTCGCACTTGCTGGCACAGCAAAGTATTTTTGATTGATCTTATCATAAGTGCCATTGGCTTTAATATTGCTCAATGAGGTATTAATTTTTGCTTGTAGAGCTTCATCATTCGGACGGACGGCAATCGCAAAGTTATCATTGATATCAATCTCCGCGCCCTTTAACACATAATTATTACCGGACGTCGAGCTGAGCCATTCAATCGCTGGCAGTTTATCCGATATCATGGCATCGACGCGACCAGCACCCAAATCTAAAAACGCATTACTTAATGTATCATATAGCTTCATATCCGCTTTTGGATAAGTGTTTTCTAGCCACTGTGATGAGATGGTGGAGCGCTGAGCGGCGATAGAATGGGCATTAATATCAGTCACCTTAGCAGGGTCAAAGGTGCTGTCTTTTTTGGCTAAAAACACTAGCGCATTGCTAAAATACGGATCCGTAAAAGCGACTTGTTGAGCGCGCTCAGGGGTGACTGACATCGCAGCGACGATAGCGTCATATTTACCAGCCTTGAGACCGGGGATGATGCCGTCCCAATCTTGCGCCACAATCTCACAAGTTACTTGCATATCAGCACAGATAGCATTGGCAATTTCGATATCAAAACCGCCGAGCGTGCCATCTGCATTGGTATAGTTAAAGGGCGCATAAGCACCCTCAGTACCGATACGCAGCACATTACCCTCTGTCGCATCTGCTTTTTTCTCAGCTGTCTCCGCAGTATTATTAGCGTCTGAGTTAGTACTTTCAGCCCCTTTATCTTGACCGTTACTACAACCGACTAAAGCTAAAAATGCTGCCACTGCTAGCATAGGTTTTGAAAACCGCTGACTGGTCACTGAATTTGAGCCTATGACAAGATGGTTGCTCATAATCATCCTTGAGTTTATTACGTCGTGAAATTTTGATAAGTGCTGGCAAATATGCATTCCTCAAAACTTAGGATCAATACATATTTGTCATCACAGGTATTAGTTTGCTGTCGCTTGCTCTTCTTTAGCAATCGCCGTATCAGCATCGACACTAGCTTTATCCATAACTACTACTTCTTTGATATCACTAGTAGCGACTGCTTTTTGAGCAGCAGTGGTTGAGCTGGTACCAAAATAGCTACCCGTGATTTGATCATAAGTGCCATTGTCTTTTAGCTCAGCCAAGGCTTTATTGAATTTGGCAACCAATGGATCGCCTTTACGGAAAGCGATACCCATCGCATCATCATTGGTGCTGATTTCTTGACCTTTGACCTCATAGTCTTTACCAGCTTCTGTTTTTAGCCAGTCAATACCAGTCACTTTATCAGACATCATCGCCCGCACACGACCTGACGTTAGATCCAGATACGCATTGTCTTGGGTATCATAAAGTTTGATATCAGCATCAGCATGTTTATCTTGTAGATATTGCGAGGCAACAGTTGAACGCTGTGAGGCAATTGGCTGACCTTTTAAAGCGTCAACACTAACATCGTCGCCTTTTTTACCGATTAAGATAATGCCGCTATGAAAGTAAGGTTCGCTAAATTCGACCACTTCTTTGCGCTCAGGGGTGATTGACATACCAGCGATGGCAGCGTCAAACTTCTGCGCATTTAAGCCTGGAATCAAGCCATCCCAATCCTGTGAGATCACTTCGCATTTGGCTTTCATTTGCGCACATAGTGCGTCAACCAATTCAATCTCATAGCCGATTAATTTGCCATCAGCATCGGTATAACTAAAAGGTTTATAGCTTGATTCTGTCGCGATTTTGATATTTAAAGGCGTATCAGTTGCAGCAGCTGTTTCAGTGCTTTCTGTCGGTGTAGAGCTGTTGTTACAGCCAGCTAGCATCAGCATGGCAGCGCTTAGTGGCGCTAACCACAAGGCTTTTTTGGTCATTGACGAGGTCATTGAAATGATCATAGTGGTTATTCCTTAATATATTTACCAGCCGTATATATATCCGCCACTTAAGAAGGATATAAACAATCGACGCTAATGATTACAGATTATTGACCAAAGTTTTGCTGCTCAAGACGGGCAAGCTCACCGTTACTGCGAATTTCACTCAGCGCTTTATTAAAGTCTTCTTTAATGGCATCGCCTTTACGGACAGCAATCGCAATATTGTCATCATTGTCAATCTCATCACCCACGATACCGAAGCCTTCAGGGTTGTCTGCTAACCATGATTTTGCTGATACTTTTTCAGCCAATACAACATCACTACGACCAGACTTTAGGTCCAAATAAGCATTGTCATAATTGTCATAAAGCTTAACGGTATTGCCGTCTTTGCCTTCATAATTGTCTTGTAAATAAGCACCCGGCGTCGTTGAACGTTGACCACCAAGCGTCAGATTTTTGATAACTTTAGGATCAAAGCTGCCTTTGGTATCGGTCAGCCAAACCATCGTATTGGCAAAGTAAGGCTCGCTGAAATCGACTTTTTCTTGACGTTCAGCGGTAATAGACATACCAGCGATAACGGCATCGTATTTTTGCGCCAATAAACCTGGAATAATACCGTCCCAATCTTGAGCGACAATTTCACATTTGGCTTGCATCTGCTCACATAGAGCATTGGCAACATCGATATCGAAACCCGCCAAACTGCCATCGGCATTGGTATAGTTAAAAGGAGGGTATGCTCCTTCAGTCGCAATACGAATGGTCTTGCCAGCGGTTCCTGCTGCCGGTGCATCTGAATTGGCATCAGCAGCGTCATTGGCAGGTTGGCTACAAGCACCTAACATGAGCGCGGCTGTAACGGTCATCGATGACCACAATAGGCGAGAATTCGACATCATACGTTCCTTAAATTCTGATGGATTTTTAAGATGATTTTTAATCTCTAATTTTTAATACAGTGTTCTGGTATATTTTCTCTGACTTCCCTGCCAGATAAGTTACTCAGATTCAGGCAACTGCATATTCAGGCTGTGAGATATTTAGGTATATGGAGAAGTGCTATACATACCCGCTCACAAGTCTTTTGATAATACCTGAGTGGAATATCAAAAACAAACGTTTTGCATACCGACTGTGATTATTGAGTAATAAAGGCACGAATAGACTTACTGATGTGCAATCTTAGCGTTTTAAACAATTATTGCTAAGATTGCGATTTTACTAGATTTAAGCAATGGATTAATTTTGACGATGTGAAGCCATAAAGTCTCTAACGCGCTCAGACTTAGGGTTATCAAAGACTTGCTCAGGTGTACCAATCTCTTCAATAACGCCTTGGTGTAAAAACACCACTTTACTAGAAACGTCACGAGCGAAACGCATCTCATGGGTCACAATCAACATCGTGCGACCCTCTGCGGCTAGCTCTCGCATCACCGCAAGCACTTCATTGACCAGCTCAGGATCTAATGCAGATGTCGGTTCATCAAATAATAATACCTGTGGCTGCATAGCAAGAGCGCGTGCAATAGCAACACGCTGACGCTGACCACCAGATAGATTCGCTGGGTAAGCGTCTTTTTTATCGAGCAAACCCACTTTATCAAGCAGCTTTTCAGCATCGCTAATGGCTTGGTCTTTTTTTATTTTTAAGACTTGTATTGGCCCTTCGATGATATTGTCAATAATCGTTTTATGTGGCCATAGATTGAAATTCTGAAAGACAAAGCCCACGCGTGCGCGCAAGTGTTCTAGCTGTTTGATATCAGCCGCTTGCAATTCGCCTGACTTAGCTGGCTTTAGCATCAGCTCATCTTTACCGATAATAATGCGACCGTGATTGGGCTTTTCGAGCAAATTGATACAGCGCAGCAGGGTCGACTTACCTGAGCCAGACGAGCCTAAAATAGAGATAACATCGCCGTCATAGGCAGTTAGAGATACGCCTTTCAGTACGGCCAATGAGCCGAAACTTTTATGGATATCTTGTAAATCTAAAGCGATAGGTCGAGTCGGATTATTTGCAGTATCAAGCATGGTTTAGCAGACTTCCAATAAATATGAATGAAAACATGACGTAAAAAGGTACTTAGCATTAAAAAGGCGTTTGGCAATAAATTACCTTTATAAAATAAGGCCCATAATATACAGTCAATTATGGGCCTTATTTTATCATCTTAATAGCGTGAGCGCTGTTTTATCTGCCACATTAGTAGCTTGAGACGTGCTCTTCGCTTTCAGTACCGTCCATCATCTCTGCATCATCCGCAGTTGCTACGGCCACATCATCCGTGCTACTGACAGCCATATCATTGTCAGCAGTTGCTATCGCAACATCGTCAGCATTACCGGCAGTAGCCACACCCGTGGCTTCCTCTTCTACCGAAGTCTGCGCATCGACTGCTGGCGCCGTCTCTACCGGTGGCTCTTCTTTCTTACCACAGGCACTTAGCGTCAATGCCGCTGCAACCAACCCAACGCCCAACCAGTTTTTGTACGCGCCAGATTTTTGAATTTGTGGTTGATCAATGGTCATATTTATTCTCCAATATTTTTATTTACTATCATTAATTTCTACTATGAATAGCTATCATGTAGCCGAGCGAGTTTAAAAATAACGTGTCAAAGCTAAAATGAATCTTTTACTGCTTAGCGCTCACTATACGGACGATTCATAGCGACTACCTTAGTAATTGCAGTCTATTTCTGTTAAAAATACGTAACCATCAATCCAATGCCCAATCATGACTATCATATAAAGACAAGTGACTTCTATTCACAAAATCGGCTTTACTATCGACCTAATCTCCTCTATGTTAAATAGCAGAGTGCCATTAGAGCGCTAAAGAACACTGATTGTTTTCTATTTATAACTATAAGGAAGAATATTTATGAGTCAAACCAATACCACAGACGTAACCGCTTATATGCAAAATGTTGGTAAAGAAGCGCGCGCTGCATCCAGAGCACTGGCTGCTGCCAATACAGGTGACAAAAATGCTGCACTGATGGCGATTCACGATGTATTAAAGAACGCTAAGCAAGATATCTTAGCCGCCAATAAAGTCGATATGGACAATGGACAAAAGAACGACCTAGATGCTGCGCTGCTTGATCGCTTGGAGTTAAATGACGCCCGTTTTGATGGCATGCTACAAGGTCTAAAAGACGTTGCGGCATTGCCTGACCCTATTGGTGAGGTTACAGACATGACGTATCGTCCGTCGGGTATTCATCTGGGCAAAATGCGCGTGCCACTTGGTGTAGTCGGTATGATCTATGAGTCGCGTCCCAATGTTACTTTGGAAGCAGCCTCCCTCGCACTAAAGTCAGGTAACGCCATCATTTTACGTGGCGGCTCTGAAGCATTTGAGTCCAATCAAGCGATTGCCAGATGTATTTTAGAAGGACTAAAAAACGTTGGTATGTCTGAGTATAGTGTCCAAGTGCTAGAGACCACTGACCGTGCTGCCGTCGGTGAGCTTATCACTATGACAGAATATGTTGATGTTATCGTACCACGCGGCGGTAAAGGGTTGATTGAGCGTATCAGCCGCGATGCACGCGTGCCTGTCATTAAGCACTTAGATGGCAACTGTCATACCTTTATCGACAGTGATGCTGATCCTGAGATTGCCATTAACGTGAGTGTCAATGCCAAAACCCATCGCTATGGTACTTGTAATACCATGGAAACCTTGTTGGTCGATGAAGCCATCGCTGATGAGCTGTTACCAAAAATTGCCGAAGCCATCGTTGAAGCCGATAATGCGATGCAACTACGTCTTGATGGTAAAGCGCAGGCTATTCTGAACGATAACACTACCCTTAAAGGCCATTTATCAGCCGCCACCGCGGAAGATTGGGATACTGAATATCTCGCCCCTATCCTCGCGATTAAAATATTATCCGGCATTGATGAGGCGATTGAGCATATCAACACCCATGGCAGTCATCATACCGATGTTATCATTACAGATAACTATACCAAGTCACAGAGATTTATCCGCGAAATCGACTCGGCAAGCGTGATGATTAACGCCTCTAGCCGTTTTGCCGATGGTTTTGAATATGGTCTTGGTGCCGAAATTGGTATCTCAACTGACAAGATTCATGCGCGTGGACCAGTCGGACTTGAAGGCTTAACTTCACAAAAGTGGATTGTTTATGGTCATGGCGAAACGCGTGCCTAATTTATTACGTCTTCACTACAATCTATAATGTCGTCTGCAGTATAATTGTTACAGAACGTCAGCTTAATTGCTGGCGTTTTTTTATTTTTACTACACATGTTGTATATGACATATAGTCAGGGAAAAACAATATCGATACATCACGTACTACTGGTATCAATTTTTCTTGCTTGCTGTGCCTACGCAGACAGAGGCGGCAAAAAATTTATACCAGCAGCACCGTAGTTTTTTTAAGATACTTTCATTATATAGCCATTATTTTACGTGATAAAAATCTATCGATAGGACGAGGATGCCCATGCAAAGTGGCAAAATTAAGCATTGGAATTCTGATAAAGGCTATGGCTTTATCGATGTCGACAATCAGAGTGAAGATGTGTTTTTTCACATAACATCCGTGCGAATGGCGCAGCCTATCAGCAATGGGCAGCGGGTTTATTTTAATAGTGAGCGCAATGACAAAAATCAATTGCGCGCCACCGAAGTCACATCGGATGAATTGAGTATTTTAGAGACGCCAGCATCCAATTCAGTGGCAAATTCAATGCATCGCAGCTCAGATAATGTTAATCAGAAAAACAATCAAAACCACATTAGCAAAAATAATCGTAGCAGCCAAAATAAGAAAAGCAGCTTCTCTACCCTATTCAGTTTGATTGCCATTATCGCTGTTGCGGTCTATTTCTTTACTGATTTGAAATCCAGTTTTTTTGCCGATAGCGCCCCATCTACTACTCTATCGCAAAATCATATTGAAACTGCCAGTAATTCAAATGCAGCAGCTATCACTGGTGATGCGCAAATAGATCAGACGCTTGTGCTTATCAAGCAAGGTGGACCCTTCCCTTATCCTAACAAAGACGGAACCACTTTCTATAATCGCGAAGGTAAGTTACCGGCGCAGTCGCAAGGCTACTATCGCGAATATACTGTACCCACACCTGCCGTTTCGCATCGCGGCGCACGACGTATTGTCACTGGTGGTCACCCACCAACCATTTATTATTTAACCCTTGATCATTATGACAGCTTTCAAAAACTGGAGGTGAAATAACATGACTCAAGCTATTTACTATGTAAATCAAAGCAGCATTGATCAAAACCTTGTTAAAGGTAAAAGCAGCAGAACGTCTGCTACTATTCCTGAACAAGCAATCGCTATACCTATAGAAGAGCGATTAGATAAAGAAACACTCTTAAGTAGCTTAGCGAAAGCCTGCGATTTCCCAAGTTGGTTTGGTCATAACTGGGATGCAGCGTGGGACTGCTTAACAGACAGTGATATCGAGCATTTGGTACTTGATTTAACAGCGGTTAAAAATATTAACACCGAAGATTTTAATGTCTTCAAAAGTATTATAGAAGATGCTTTTAAAGAATTTGGCAAACCACAGCTGTGGATTGTCGTGGCGTCTGATGATTTGTCTTAGTCGCCAGTAAGAGAAGAATCTAAATTCGAGATAAAAACAGATTTATCCCGAATTCAGGTTAATTTATATTTATAGAAAGGATTAACATATGGAAATCACCCTAAACGGCTATTACACCCTGATATTAGCCACATTAGTACTTTTGCTTGGACGCTTCTTAGTCAAAAG
This sequence comes from Psychrobacter sp. DD43, assembly GCF_904846555.1. NCBI lineage: Bacteria > Pseudomonadati > Pseudomonadota > Gammaproteobacteria > Moraxellales > Moraxellaceae > Psychrobacter > Psychrobacter sp. DD43. Next base: position 33,765 of record NZ_CAJHBE010000002.1, on the reverse strand, counting down.
AATTAAGTTTTTAGAAGATTTCAATATTCCAGAACCAGTCGCAGGCGGTTTGGTCGCAGCGATTGTCGTTTATATTCTTAATATTGTTTGGGGCTATAGCTTTAATTTCCATCAAGGACTGCAAACAGCGACTATGCTGATGTTTTTTGCCTCTATCGGGCTTAGCGCTGATTTTGGTCGGTTAAAAGCAGGTGGCTCACCCTTGCTGATTTTCACCATTATCGTGTCTGTTTTTATCATTTTGCAAGACATCCTTGGTGTTGCAATGGCAAGCGCACTTGGGCTTGATCCTTTGCTTGGCTTGGTGACCGGTTCAATCGCTTTGACTGGTGGTCATGGTACTGCTGGTGCTTGGGGCATTACTTTAGAGGAGCAGTATGGTGTGGTTGGCGCGACGACGCTGGGTATCGCAGTTGCCACTTATGGTTTAGTAGCAGGTGGTATTATCGGTGGTCCTGTTGCCCGTCGCTTGATTAAAAAGCTTGGTCTCAAGCCTACAGCAGACAATCCAAACCCAAGTGATGTTGAAAAACTGGCAAGTGAGCAGTCGCTCTATAGCACCAAGCATAGCGAAGAGGAAGTTCATAGCAATAAGGAGATGTTTGAAAAGCCGGATAATATCCGTCTGATTACAGCATCGTCTACCATTGAATCATTGGCACTGTTTGCCGCAGCACTGGCGTTCGCTGATCTCATGACTTTGGTAGCGCAGGATACATGGTTTGAGTTACCGACCTTCGTATGGGCATTAGCAGGTGGTGTGATTTTGCGTAATACCTTAACCATGGTATTCAATTTTGATATGTTTGACCGTGCGATTGACGTCATCGGTAACGCTTCTTTGAGTCTTTTCTTAGCGATGGCTTTATTGTCATTAAAGCTGTGGCAATTGACAGATTTGGCAGGTCCGGTATTGATCATCTTATTGTCACAAACTGTTCTAATGATTGGCTATGCTTACTTTGTGACCTTCAAACTCATGGGAAAAGACTATGATGCAGCTGTCTTGTCAGCAGGACACTGTGGTTTCGGTATGGGTGCAACTCCTACAGCGATTGCCAATATGCAGGCGGTCACCGATCGTTACCTACCATCACATAAGGCATTTTTGATTGTACCTATGGTTGGTGCATTCTTCGTTGATATCGTTAACGCCACTATCCTGCAGATATTTACCAAATTGCCGTTTATGTGATTTGATAAATTAAAAAACTGTTTTATATACTCACAAAAAAACCGCCTAGCCAAAGCTAAGCGGTTTTTTTATTTCTGACTTATAAAACCAATTAATTAGAAATTACTGGTTTTTAGCATAGACAGGAAGCTCTTTACAGATCGCTTCTACTTTGCCACGGACTTCAGCAGTCACTGCTTCATCGCCACGGCTGTCAAGAACATCACAAATCCAACCTGCCAAATCACCTGCTTGTGCTTCGTTGAAGCCGCGAGTGGTAATCGCTGGTGTACCAATACGGATACCAGAAGTCACAAACGGAGATTTTGGATCGTTTGGTACGGCGTTTTTGTTGACCGTAATGTGTGCGTCACCCAACCATTTATCCGCTTCTTTACCAGTCATCTCTTGCTTAACTAAGCTGATAAGCATCAGATGGTTTTCAGTGCCACCAGAGATAATTTCATAGCCGCGATCTTGAATGACTTTTGCCATGGCTTGAGCGTTTTTAACCACTTGCTGCTGATAGGTTTTGAAGTTCTCTTCTAAGGCTTCTTTAAAGCAAACTGCTTTTGCCGCGATGACATGCATCAACGGGCCACCTTGGTTGCCTGGGAATACGGCAGAATTGAGCTTTTTAGCAAGTACTTCATCACGCGCCAAAATCATACCTGAACGTGGGCCACGTAAGGTTTTGTGCGTAGTCGTGGTCACTACATCAGCAAACGGTACTGGGCTTGGGTAAACACCGCCAGCGATAAGACCGGCAACGTGAGCCATATCGACTAGTAAGTAAGCGCCTACTTCGTCAGCGATTTCACGGAAACGCGCCCAATCAACTACTTGTGAATACGCTGAAAAACCAGCGATGATCATTTTAGGCTTATGCTCTTTTGCCAAGCTCTCAACTTGGTCATAATCGATAAGACCAGTGCCTTCAACCAAACCATACTGTACTGCATTGTAGTTTAGACCTGAGAAATTGATATGTGCGCCATGCGTTAAGTGACCACCAGCATCTAAACTCATGCCAAGTACAGTATCATTGGCTTCAAGCAATGCTAAAAAGACAGCAGAGTTTGCTTGGCTACCAGAGTGTGGCTGTACATTCACATATTCTGCACCAAACAATTCTTTTGCACGGTCGATAGCTAGTTGCTCAACGACGTCAACATGCTCACAACCACCGTAATAACGCTTACCAGGATAGCCTTCAGCGTATTTGTTGGTCAAATCAGTACCCTGCGCTTCCATCACTGCTTGTGAGCAGTAGTTTTCAGACGCGATCAATTCGATATGGTTTTCTTGACGAACGCTTTCTGCGGCCATCGCTTCAGCAAGTACTGGATCAAAATCTTTGATAGAGATATCTTTAAACATAGTAAAGTCCTAAGTGGTGACGTTTATTAGTAATAACGGTCGTTGAAAGAAGCGAGTAGCAAAAGAAGTTTGAAATAGGCAAGCAAAAGGCATGAGCTTATCATTAGCTTGCAGTTTTAAGGATAAATTCGATACTCTTTTGCATCGATATTCTCGCTAAAGTTTAAGTGTAACATGAAACTTTATGTTGCGAGCGCAAAAAAATATCAGCTTATTTTTAGTAGACGACAGGGCAAAATTCTCTATATTTAAATCTATTTTTTTCAGTAACTTATCAATATATCATCTAAATAGAAGCAGTAAATTCATTAAAATTTATTCACTAAAAACTTATCTGAATAATAAAGTGGAAAATAGTTGGCTAATTAATTGGTTGTTTTAATTTTCTGATAAAGTACTTAAATATCCAATTGTTTTTCACAGAACCGTGGCAAAAAGGTCTCACTAATGAGTAAAGAACGACCGTGCCAATCATAAAGCGTCTGCCGTTGCCAGCCATCTGCCGTATATTTGATACAGCGCTGATTGGGCAAGGTGCGACTGCGATTAAACAATACATAACCTATGGGTGTGCTTTTTAGTTGCTGTAGACGTCTGGCACTGCCTTTTAGACTTGATAACGGAAACAGGCTTTGCGCCTGTACCCATGGTAACTCGTCATTCCCGTATAAATATACCTCACGGACCCACGCCAGCCGTGGATGACTAAGCGCTGCCCCTTTGATACCCAATTGTTTTTTTTGTGCTAAAGACAATAACCGATAGCCCTCAAATCTGCGTTCTACGAGTAATGGCCGCCCAGCTTTTACCTCTAGCAAGGCAGTAAGAGAGCCTTCGGTATTTAACCAAGGTAATAGCTCAGTTGGAGGTGATGAATTGGTTGCGCAAGAAAGATGAAAGGTCATAGTTTACGGCTAATGTGTACTTTATTAAGTAGAAGATGGTTAAAAGATAAGGTTATTCATTGTTATGGAACATTGGCATATTATCAATATTAAACGGCAAAGCTTCAAATGCCTGCTCTCGATATTGCGACATCTGTAGCCGATCTTTGCGGCAAAAATCAGCAATCGCTGGCACAAAACGTGCATCATAAATACGGTGCAGTGAGTGGGTAGCTGTTGGAATAAAGCCACGAATCAGCTTATGCTCGCCTTGCGTTCCTGGGTCGAAATAGTGCAAACCTTGCTCGATCGCAAACTCAATACCTTGATAATAGCACAGCTCAAAATGCAAGCTATCATACTCACCAAGCGCTCCCCAATAACGACCGTACAAAGTTGCCGTTTTATTGTCAGGCTTATCATATAAAAACAGACTGCTCGCGATAATCTCACCGTTGGCATCAAGTGCTTGTGCGAGCATTAAATGCTCAGCCATATGTTGCGCTAATGCTTTAAAAAAATCCATGGTCAAATAAGGCTGCTGCCCACGTACCGCATAAGTCATTACATAGCAATGATAAAAAGTCTTCCAGTCGGACTCGGTAATGTCATCACCGCATTTTCGCTGGCACGTAATACCTTGCTCAGCGACTTTTCGCCGCTCAGCCCGAATGGTTTTGCGTTTTTTGGCTTTGAGCGTGGTCAAAAATGCTTCAAAATCTGTAAACAGCTGATTATTTTGAGTTAGATTTTTATTTTGCCATAAAAATTGGCAACCTTGACGCTCAAGTATCGGTAGCTCAATCGGTTTTGCCGTTACACCATTTGCTTGGTTTTTAAGCGCCATTTCTATATCAATATCAGTCGGCAGCGATGCGTTAGCGATAGCAGCCATCTCAGGTGTGACAAATAGCCCATGCCAGCCAGAAGCATCTACTTGCTGCGCAATATCATCCACCCCGGCAATGGCGGTCTTTATAATGTCAGCATCGAGCGTCTCACCTGCTGCCACCCATAAACGCTGCCCAGTAATAGGCGTATAAGGGGCGCTCGTTACCAAACGCGGATAATAGTCGAGACCATACTGCGCATAAGCTTGCGCCCATGAATGGTCAAATACAAATTCCCCTTGGTGATGACCTTTGATAAATACGGGCATCACGGCAACCGGCTGCTTCACCTTTATAGAAGCTTCTACAGAAGACAAATTTTTCTGTACTACAAAATCGTCATCGGCATCTACACGGTGCACCAATATATAAATAGGTAACCAGCCAGCTTCCTCGCCAATCGCGCCAGTGTCACTAAGCGCTTGCCAAAAGGCAAATGACATAAAAGGGGTGTCTGGCGTTTGCCACTCGCTTAGGCTTTGCCAACTGGTATCGTTGAGTAACGCATATTGTAAGGTCATAATCAGTACACTATTTTTTTGATAACTTTTCTTGATGTTATAGCCTAGCAAATTGCCATTTTTTTGCTGTCACGATTTGCAAAACTGTCATTAGCGTTTAAAAGCGGTGCAGTGCTATTTTTATAGAAACAAAAATTTGCTGCCATAGGTGATAAAAATTACTATTAAAAACAGGCAAATTACATGGAAAAGATGATATCCATCTTGATGACTGATAGAATAAGGGTATTATTAGCTTAATATAATTCATATAGATGAGATATGAGCGAAATAGTATACTTAGTTCAACATACGAGATTGACATCATATCGGATTTATAGTGGATGAACTATAATATATCGACTGTCATGTATCATCAGGCAGTGTTACCCAATCGTTCAACCCCTCTTTTGACGGTAAGCTTTTCATAAAGGTTAAAGCAGCTTCCAAAAGATATTTTTGCAAAATAAGGTCAACAAGCGGTCTCAAAACTATTTGAATGCGTCGAACCGTTTCAATATATTTTTGTATGATTGCAAAAGTGACACGCGATGTACTTAATTTAGCGCCATCGCCCATTATGGTATGAAGGCTGTATAAAGGTATTAAATAATATCCAAGCCTTACTCACTTCATTACTGACAACATAAAGGAATACTCTACTACAATGTCAAAAATTATTTATACAAAAACCGACGAAGCGCCAGCGCTTGCCACCGTATCATTCTTACCTATTGTCAAAGCATTCACTAAAACAGCAGGCATTGAAGTGGATACGACTGATATCTCAGTTGCTGCCCGTGTACTGGCTGAATTCCCTGAATTTTTAAGTGAAGAGCAACGCGTTCCTGACAACTTAGCTGAGCTGGGTCGTCTGACACAAGATCCAAACACCAACATCATCAAACTGCCAAATATCAGTGCCTCTGTTCAGCAGCTAAAAGCGGCGATTAAAGAGCTACAAGGCAAAGGCTACGCCATTCCTGATTTTCCAGAAGATCCACAAACGGATGAAGAGATAGCCATTCGTCAGCGTTACGGCAAAAGCCTAGGCAGCTCGGTGAACCCTGTACTGCGTGAAGGTAACTCAGATCGTCGTGCACCCAAAGCGGTCAAAAACTACGCGCGTAAGCATCCACATTCGATGGGTGAATGGAAGCAATGGTCACAAACTCATGTATCGCATATGCACAGTGGCGACTTTTATGCAGGTGAGCAATCTATCACTTTAGATAAAGCCCGTACCGTGCGCATGGAACGTTTAGCTGACGATGGTACTGTGAATGTCTTCAAAACAGGCATCGCTTTGCTTGATAAAGAAGTTATCGACCTTATGTTCATGAGCAAAAAAGCACTGCTTGAGTTCTATGAGCGTGAAATGGAAGACTGCCGTGAAGCGGGTATTTTATTCTCATTGCACGTAAAAGCCACGATGATGAAAGTATCGCATCCTATCGTCTTTGGTCATGCGGTTAAAACCTATTATAAAGATGCTTTCCAAAAGCACGGCGCTTTTTTTGATGAATTAGGCATCAACGTTAATAACGGTATGGCAGACCTATACGACAAAATCTCAACACTACCCGCATCAACGCGTGAAGAGATTGAGCGCGATTTACATGCCTGCCAAGTACATCGCCCACGTTTGGCGATGGTTGATTCCTCAAAAAGTATTACCAACTTCCATTCACCAAGTGATGTGATTGTCGATGCTTCTATGCCTGCTATGATTCGTAATGGCGGTAAAATGTGGGGTGCTGATGGCAAGCCCTATGATTGTAAAGCTGTCATGCCAGAATCTACCTTTGCTCGCATTTATCAAGAAATGATCAATTTCTGTAAATGGCATGGTAACTTCGACCCAACGACTATGGGCACGGTACCTAACGTCGGTTTAATGGCACAAAAAGCGGAAGAATATGGCTCGCATGACAAGACTTTTGAAGCGAGCGATGATGGTATAGCTCGTATTGTTGACGAAGAAACAAACGAGATTTTGCTTGAGCAGCGTGTTGAGAAGGGCGATATCTGGCGCATGTGTCAGGTCAAAGATGAGCCTATCCAAGATTGGGTAAAACTTGCGGTACGCCGCGCACGCGAATCTAATACGCCGGTTATCTTTTGGTTGGACCCATATCGTCCACACGAAAACGAGCTGATCAAAAAAGTCAACATGTATCTAAAAGATCATGATACGAGCGGTCTACATATCAAAACCATGTCACAAGTTCGTGCCATGCGTTATACCTTAGAGCGCGTTGCTCGTGGTCTTGATACGATTTCTGCTACTGGTAATATCTTGCGTGACTATCTCACTGACTTATTCCCAATTTTAGAATTGGGCACCAGTGCTAAGATGTTATCAGTCGTACCTCTTATGAAGGGCGGCGGTTTGTTTGAAACTGGCGCTGGTGGTTCAGCACCAAAGCATGTACAACAATTGTTTGAAGAAAACCACTTACGTTGGGATTCACTGGGCGAGTTCTTGGCATTAGCTGTATCGCTAGAGCATTTGGCACAGAATGATGGCAATGCTAAAGCCCAAATACTGGCTGACACCTTAGATAGAGCAACTGAAAAGCTGTTATTAAATGACAAGTCTCCATCACGCAAGACTGGTGAGCTTGACAACCGTGGCAGTCACTTCTATCTTGCGATGTATTGGGCACAAGAGCTTGCCGCTCAAGAGCAAGACGGCGAGCTTGCAGCACAGTTTGCGCCACTTGCGCAAAATCTTGAGAGTAATGAAGCGGCTATCATCAAAGAGCTGAATGATGCTCAAGGTAAGCCTATGGATCTCAAAGGCTATTACTTAGCAGATGAGGCATTGGTTGAGCAAGCAATGCGTCCAAGCACTTTGTTCAATAACGCAATTGCATCATTATAATTAACTCATCTTATAAAAGTTAATTTATAGAAGTGACATTGGCGTAAACAAAACACCCCAAATATCTTAGATTTTGGGGTGTTTTTTTGTCTGTTATTAATGAGAGCTTTTCATGTCAGATACTATTTATAGGAAATTATGTAAAGGATATCATTTTCTTAAGCATTCATATGTTTGATGATGGCTTTGCCAAACTCAGAGGTACTTAGTAAGGTGGCATCCGGCATCAAGCGTTCAAAATCATAAGTCACGGTTTTGTTTTTGATAGCACCTTGGATACCTTCTATGACCAAGTCAGCGGCCTCTGTCCAGCCCATATCACGTAGCATCATCTCAGCTGATAAAATAAGCGAACCTGGATTGACTTTGTTTTGTCCGGCGTACTTTGGCGCTGTACCATGCGTCGCCTCATATACAGCAATAGCGCCGCCCTTATTGGCACCGGGAGCGATACCGATACCACCGACTTGCGCGGCTAGTGCATCAGAGATGTAGTCACCATTTAGGTTCAATGTCGCAATCACTGAGTAGTCAGCAGAACGCATCAGGATTTGCTGCAAAAACGCATCAGCAATCACATCTTTAATCACAATCTTATTGCCAGTCTTAGGATTTGTCATCGTCATCCAAGGACCACCATCTAACAATTGAGCATCAAAGCGCTCAGCGGCAAGCTCATATCCCCACTCTTTAAAAGCGCCTTCGGTGAATTTCATGATATTGCCTTTATGCACAAGCGTCACACTGGGCAAGTCATTGTCGATGGCGTGCTGAATGGCTTTACAAATCAAACGCTGTGAGCCCTCTTTTGATACTGGCTTGATACCAATGCCACAATCTTCTGAAAAGCGAATCTGTGTCACGCCCATCTCTTCTTTTAAAAACTTAATGACTTTTTTGGCATCCTCACTGCCTGCTTTCCACTCGATACCGGCATAGATATCTTCTGAGTTTTCGCGGAAAATAATCATATCAGTCAACTCAGGATGTTGGACAGGACTTGGAACGCCTTCGAACCAACGTACAGGACGCTGACAAACGTACAAATCAAGCTCTTGTCGCATTGCCACGTTCAGCGAGCGCATACCACCGCCAACTGGCGTGGTCAGCGGACCTTTTATACTGATGACATAATCACGCAACACATCAAGCGTCTCTTCTGGCATAAATTCGCCGTCATAAATTTTAGACGCTTTTTCACCGCAATAGGTCTCCATCCAAACGATGGACTTTTTGCCTTTATAAGCTTTTTCAACTGCCGCATCAATCACTTCAATCATGACAGGTGTGATATCAACGCCGATGCCATCGCCTTCGATAAAGGGAATGATCGGATGATTTGGAATATTGAAGGATAAATCAGCATTTACGGTTATTTTTTCGCCGTTTATTGGTACGATAACCTTGTTATATGACATGAGGTGATACTCCTTGATAGGTATTATGTGTTTTAAGCGTCCTTGGCATTCTGTTATGCTAGCTGTTTTATCATGGTGATGACAGCATTATAAATGTTTGTACAATACGATAAACTTAAGGTAAAACACGCCTCTACCTTTAGGCTTTACTCGTATATTAATTCTTATAGTATATGTCCTGCTATCCGCCATTTTATTTTTGGGAAACGCTATTTTATGTCCAGCTCTAGCCTGATTTTGTTTAATAAGCCTTACGGAGTACAAAGTCAATTCCGTGATGACAGCAATAATGACCATACTACTCTATCAGAATATTTCACGGACAAGTCACTCCGTATCGCTGGTCGGCTTGATGCTACCTCAGAGGGGCTGCTGATTTTGACCAGTGATGGACGTATCAATAAAGCCATTACGCAGCCACCATCTACAAAAGGTTTTGCGCAAAACAAACAAAAACAAGGTAAGACTTATTTGGTGCAAGTAGAAGGCATGGTCACTGCTGTCCAATTAAAGGCGCTGGCGTCAGGCGTGGTCTTGAAAGACGGTAAGACATTGCCTGCCTCTGCAGTACTTGTCGATGAAGCCGACTTGCCGATTACATTATGGGAGCGCGATCCGCCTATTCGTGAGCGTAAAAATATCCCAACGTCATGGTTGATGCTGACTATTTATGAAGGCAAAAATCGCCAAGTGAGGCGTATGACTGCGCATGTAGGGCTGCCTTGCTTACGCTTGATACGCTGGTCAGTGGCAGGATTTGAGCTTGGAGAGTTGGGCGTTGGTGAGTTTGTACGCATTCATTTAAATAGTGAGCAATGCCGAAAACTTGGCGTCATAGGTTAGCTATAATAATACCTAAGTAAAGTTGTACTTAAGATAGCTTTTTTTATTTAAGCTCACTATATTACGACATCTTAAACATAGCGTCTCGAAAGAGTAAGATTTATCTGTTAACATTTAGCTATGTGCTCTATATGATTCGTATACTTTTTCGCTAAGCCTCTTGTTCAATTTATGGTAAGGATATGTCATGACTGCTTTTCATCGTTTGGCCTTGTTTGCTACTGGCGTGTCTGCTGCGCTATTAATAAGTGCTTGCCAGCCAGCATCAGATGATGTTGAGGTGAATGCAGTGCAAGACGATGCACCGGTCGTAGCAGAGCAAGTTGACAGCCATGAAGATATGGATGCTCACGATATGATGACTGCTGATACTACGCCAGATGAGATGCCAATGACGGACATATTTAAAGACTATACGAAGTCTATGACTGATATGCATAATGAGATGATGGTAGGTATGGCTTATAATGATCCTGATACAGCCTTTGCAAAAAGTATGCTTGGGCATCATCATGGTGCAGTAGATATGGCAAAGATTGAGCTTAAATACGGTAATGATGAGACGATGCGTCAACTTGCACAAGACATCATTGACTCACAGCAGCTTGAGATTGATATTATAAATAAATGGCTTGCTAGCCACCCTGATGCGCCCAAGCCCAAGCCCAATACCCAAGCAATGCAACAAGCTTATACGGCAGGCATGCAAGCCATGCATGATGACTGACATTGCAAACCCTATACCAGACATGGCATTTGCACGTGGTATGCTGCCTCATCATCGCGGCGCGGTAGATATGGCAATGGTACAGCTCCAATATGGTACTGATAAGGAAATGCGTAAATTGGCACAAGACATCATTGATGCCCAGCAGCCTGAAATTATATGGTTACAAGAGTGGATTGCAAAAACGTTAGTTAATGCAGAAAAAGATGCAAGCAATGCTACCGATCAAGATACTTCTGCAAACCAGAAAGAAGCCGTAGAGGTTGCCAAAACCACAAAACCTAATGCTTAAATTTTAAGCGTATAACATAAAGCCCATACTAAGCATCATTGTTTAGTATGGGCTTTTTAATAGTTACTAATTTTATAGTAGCCACTATCTTTGTAGAGCACTCAACTACGTGTGATAGCCAAATCACTATGACTCGGCACCCTTCATCACATCTAACCAAGCACTTTCTGTTTTTAATTCATTTATCTTATTTTCATCATCTGTATTAGCCTTTGCTAAACGCAAGCTAATACTATGTGGAAAGACTTTATCTAAACCATCACTCTCATCTGTATCGATTTTCGGTACAACCTTAACCGTCATCAGCTCATCACGGCGAAACAAATGGCATTCAATGTCGTGTGATGCATCATTGAATAGTGCTAGTTGTTTGTTATCTGCTTTGATACCATCAATTGCGATAATAACATCATGTGCTGAGAGTCCAGCTTTTGCCGCGGCGCTCGCTCGCGCTACCTTACTGACCTTGAGTCCTATTGGCGTTTCAGTACATCTCATGCCCCACGGTACATGTTTATCAGCGGTCTCTTTGGTATTGCTATGTAACTGAATACCGTTAGCGGCTAACAACGATTTCAGAGGCAACTCTTCAACGCCATTAACATAGCAGCGCTCAAAATCTTCCCAATCCGCTAATGGCATAAACTGCCCAATAATAGTCCCCATATCGGCACTACTGATCCCGACGCGCTTTTTGTCATTTTGCTTCGCTTGTTCATAAAAAGCTTTGACCACATCAAATAAACGATAACGTCCCGCGCTCTTTTCTAGTAGCGTTAAATCCAGACATAACGCCACTAAAGCTCCTTTATTGTAGTAACTGATACCCGCATTGCCAGTATTTTCATCGTTGCGATACAGCTTAATCCACGCATCAAAGCTCGATTCTGCCACACTTTGCTGTGCGCGACCCGGCGTTTGGTGATAGCGATTAATTTGTTCTGCCAATAACTTTAGATAGCTTGCCTTATCAATCACTCCTGAGGCTTGCAGCATAAAATCGTCGATATAGGAAGTAAAGCCTTCAAATACCCATAGCAAAGGTGTAAAAGCTTCGCGGCGTAAATCCACATCTAGCATCACATCGGGACGAACTGTCTTGACCCACCACGCATGAAAATACTCATGACTACACAAGCCTAAAAATCGCTGATAATCACTACTTGGCATTGTTGGTTCATTGATACGAGGTAAATCACGGCGTGGGGTAATCAAACTGGTCGAATTGATGTGCTCCAAGCCGCCATAATCTTGCCCACTAGCATAAGTCATAAAAGTATAATCATTAAATGGCGCGTCACCCAACCAATTGAGATACGTCTGGCAGATCCGAGTTAGGTCTTGCTGCAATCGTCCCATATTGGCATTATGCTTACCTGCGAGGAAAAATTGATGGCTCAGCGTCTGATGCTGATTATCTTGAATGATAAAATCAAATTTCTCTTGTATCCCAATCTCAAACGGATAATCAATCAGTTCGTGATAGCTGTCCGCTTGTAAACTATATAAATTTTGCTCATCGCTTTGTAAGTATGTAGCTTTAAGTCCACACGCCAGTAATACTTGCTCTTTATTTTTATCAATAAAAAAGGCTGCGGGTACCATCAAGCTAACTTGGATTGGTGATTGCTCTTGCCCAGCAACTGCCAATGCCAGTGAGGTAAAATTGCCGTACAAGCGCTGCTGATCGACATAAGCCGTGCGCACCGATAAATCATAACAATATACTTCGTAATATACGCTTATCGTTTGCCCTGCTTTTGCATGTGGCAATTGCCATGTGTGCTTATCAGTTTTTTGCGCGCGATAACACTTAGGATCTTTATGATTCGCAATCTGGTTATCCGCTAACTCTTTATCCAATATCTCGTAATGTACAGCGGTGATATTTCGAGCAAATTCACGCATCAAATAACTACCCGGTATCCATGCCGGTAGCCATAAGCTTGGCGCGTCTGTATCTGCTGTAAACCTAAGCGTGACATCAACCAGATGCTCTAAAAAACGCTCAAAGTCGAATTGGTAGTTAATATTAGATGGCTGATTATCGGCAGCATGAGAGAGTGAAGTCATATTTTTTTATCCTTATAATTACTGCTATGGTAGAAGTCATTGCTCAAAAACGCAACTGGCGAACCTAAAACCAGCAAGGCAGTATTTGGTTAATATGCTAAAAACATGGATTATTCTGCTCAATTACACGATTAATTGGCATTTTTTGTTGTTTTAACCTTGAAAGTGATGGGAGTTATCGCAATTAAAGAGGCTAACTGCTAAAGTTACCCTAATAAACTGATGATAATTAACTGATGACGTGGCTATTTGGCTGGCTGATTGGCTTTTTTAGGTTTATTGCAACCGTATTTAATTTTTAATATCAACATATTTAGGATAATTTATGACTACTATCGCAAAAGACACTGCCGTCAAGTTCAACTACATGCTAAAAGACGACGAAGGTAATATCCTTGACCAATCTCCAGAAGGTCAACCACTTGCTTATTTGCATGGTCACAGTAATATCATCCCAGGTCTAGAGCAACAACTAGAAGGTAAATCTGCTGGCGAAAGAGTTAATGCTGTTGTTGAGCCTGCTGACGGTTACGGCGAATATCAAGAACAAGCGGTACAACATGTACCACGTGACAACTTCCAAGGCGTTGAAGATATCCAGCCTGGTATGCAGTTTCAGTCAGAAGCTGGTGGTCAAGTGATGCTAGTTACTGTTACTGCCGTCAGTGACAAAGAAGTGACTGTTGATGCAAACCATCCACTAGCTGGCAAGCGTTTGACTTTTGATGTTGAAATCCAAGAAGTACGTGCTGCTACTGAAGATGAACTAAACCACGGTCATGTACATGGCGCAGGTGGCGTTGAACACTAATCTCTTAGAGATTAGTGTGCTAGATGCATAAGCAATAAGTGATGAAGCCCATCATTTGTGGCAAAGGGTCAGTAGATTTTTCTATTGATCCTTTTTTATGAGCAAATGTAAAGGTTTTCAAAAGCCCAAACGTAACAAAGCCGCATAATGACTAGCATTATGCGGCTTTTATTACCAACCATCCATGTTACTGTCATTCAATACTTAATCCCGAAGTATTTTATAACGGTCGGGCATCCAGCCCTATCATCCCTAATCAGCAAACTACCTATCCCTTATGCGACTTTCCAGATACCAATCCCTAGTACCTCTGAACCTTTCAGTTCAATCGTGCCGTAGATGTATAATCGCAGATTGACCCATACTAAGTAAGAGGTCTAAACGTCAATCCTTGTAAGCATATGCTTACGTGCAATTTTCGTAGAGTTTGGACAGCTGAATAATTAATAGTTTACAATAATTTTTATAGCTTTTCTTCAGGACTGCTCAGCTTTGTTGGCTCAGCACTGAGCATAATATAAGCCGCTTCATTAATGAAAGCTTCATCTTCTGGTAGCTCTGGACGCTCAGCAGCCTTCATCTGACTACGCTCTTCAAACTTCGCATCCATTGCCGCTTGATAAGTATTCCAGTTGGCATAAGGACGCTCACCAGTTGCAATCTGACGCTTGTTCTCAGCCTGTAGAGAGCGTTTTTCTATTAGCTGCATTTTGGCACGGCGTTTATTGATATCGAGCGCAACTGGTTTCTTCTCATCTTCCATATTACGGATATCATTGAGCGTTGATAAATAAACGAACTGCGGATTTTTTTGTTGGCGGATTTTTGACTGTTGGTTTAGCGTCGCCAAGGTATTTGACGTGAATTTACCTTCGGGCTTATACGGTGCAGTCTTAATTGTATCCCAAGGCAGCGCCTTTTTCTGTGCGCGCTCGCCAAAGGTTGCATCGTCATAGATGTTGACCAATTCAATATCAGGGACCACGCCTTTATTCTGCGTACTACCACCGGTGATACGATAGAATTTACGCTGCGTTAATGTCGCAGAACCAAGCGCCAAGCTGTCTAATTGGATTTGCGCTGAGCCTTTGCCTGTTGTAGTACTACCGACTACCAAGCCACGTCCATAATCCTGAATAGCGGCGGCAAAAATTTCACTTGCTGACGCAGATGCAAGATTGGTCAAAACGACTACCTTACCATCATATAGCTGCTCACCACCGTCATCATCACGGTAGACTTGAATATTGCCACGATTATCACGAATCTGTACTAGCGGACCACTCTTAATAAAGAAGCCAAGCATCTTGGCAACTTCATCTAGTGAGCCACCTGGATTATTGCGCAAATCAACGACCAAGCCATCGATATTCTTTTTATTTAACTCTTTCAATGCTTTTTCGGTATCGATACTGACACTACGATAATCTTCACCATTACGGCGGGCTCGGTAGTTCAAATAAAAACTTGGTATTTCAAGAACACCGATACGTTTCGGAGTTTTATCGATATTTGGACGCTGAACTTCAACAACACGCTGAGTGACGCCTGATTCTTCTTGTGCAATAATATCTCGAACCACAGTCACATTACGAGCACTGGCATCAGGGGTATTAGGCTGACGAACTTTAATCGTCACCGATGTACCGCGTTTACCACGAATCAAACTGACGATTTCACGGGTTGACCAGCCGACCACATCAGTCATAGTCTCGCCATCTTTGGCAATACCAATAATTAAATCGTTAGGCTTAATTTGACCGGATTTAGCTGCCGGACCGCCATCGACTAAGGTCACAATACGCGTATAGTCTGGGTTTTTACGGTCAGGACGGATAGATACCCCAATCCCTTCTAACTGTAGGCTAGATTGTATTTGCAGCTCATTGGCTTGAATTGGCGCGTAATAATTACTGTGCGGATCATAAGTCAGCATCGCCGTGTTTAAGATGGTTTCCATAATCTCATCATCTTTGAGACGGGTAAACTGCTCTTGCTGACGAGACAATCGGTTTAGTAAAATCTCACTTGGCGTGCGCTCATCATTACGGACCAAATCTTGACCACGCGTGATATCCGGGTTGTCTAAAAAGACTTTTTCTTTTGCTTTTTCATCTTCCTTACCCAAAGTAATACTCATCAACTGAAACTTTAACTGACTTGCCCAATAGTCGCGCTGCTCTTTTTTGGTTTTAAAATGATTGAGTTTTTCACGGTCAAGGACAATGTTATCCTTGCTGGTCAAATTGATATCCGTTTTTAGCATCTTTTTTGCCATGGCAAAATACTCATTTGAGCGTTTACGATAGCGCTCAAATACTTCTACCCCAGTAGACAAATCACCACGCTTTAAACGCGCACCAAATTCATCGGCATACTTTTTCTTAAACTCATCGACATCAGATTGCAAAAACAACGTATGGTTTGGATCGAGACTATCGATATACATAGACAAAATCTCGCTACCAGTTGCTGTATCCAGTGGCTGATTAAGATAATGACTGCGATCCAGCAATGCCGCTACTTGGCGCGTGGTAACCTGTTGCTCAGGCGTCTGTTTAAAACCTTCGGTATTGGTATCAGCTACTGCAGTGCCGTAGCTCTGGGTAAGAATTAAACCTGCGATGCCCACTGACGCTGCACTGAGTAACCACTGTGCTGGTTGTTTTTTCATCATATCTACCTAATTATTTTAAGTGAAAAGTATGCTCTGTTTTTAGCAAAATCAAAAAATATCTATAAATGGCTGTCCATAAAATCCAGCTATTTTTACTCTCTTATATTTAACACTAAACCATGCGTTACGCTAGCACTAAAAGCTTATATGTGCGTAAGGATTATGTTGGCTTTATCGTTAAAAAACCATTCAATACTAGCATGGGCATGAATATAGCTCTGTCTCAAACTGTATAAACAATCTTACACGCTGCGCGCGCTCATACCAAGTTTCCTACTACATAAACCAGACGTATCCATTTAACGAATATCGGTCAATGTATTAAAATGTCTTCCAATGGATTCCCGTGATACATTATGCTGGACTCGTAATTACTGTCATAATAAGCCCCTGATAGCGATGAATAATAGATGTCATTTCTCATGATTTTTTAGTTTACCGTAGCATATAACAATATATAACCTCATAAGGATCACGCAATGTATGGCGTTTTAATGATTGATATCGATAGTACCGCGCTGACGGCTGAAGATGTCAGCTTAATTAGACAAGCACAAGTTGGTGGGGTTATATTATTCGCCAGAAACGTCACCGATGCCGCCCAAGTGCGCGCGCTGTGTGACGATATACGTTGTCACAATGCTGACATTCTGATTGGGGTCGATCAAGAAGGCGGACGCGTTGCCAGATTGCGTAACGGTTTTACGCCACTGCCAGCAATGGGAAGACTTGGTGAATTATTTAACCAAGACCCCAATCGCGCTCTAGACTGTGCATATGATTGTGGTTATTTGATGGCATCAGAAGTATTAGCAGTGGGCATTGATTTAAGCTTTGCACCGGTGCTCGATAGAGATGGTATCAGCCAAGTTATCGGTGATCGCAGCTTCCACCATGAGCCGCAAGCTATCACTGCTTTGGCAGCACAATTTATGCGCGGTATGAAAGCCGCTGGGATGGCAACGACGGGCAAGCATTTCCCTGGTCACGGTGCAATAGCCCCCGACTCGCATGTTGCTGAAGCCATCGATGATCGTAGCTTAGATGAGATTATGAACAGTGATATGCAGCCATTTGCGCAAACGTTGCCTTGGCTTGATGCTTTGATGCCAGCACATGTGATTTTTTCGCAAGTAGATAATAAACCAGCGGGTTTTTCTAAGATTTGGCTCAAAGACATTATTCGTGAGCAGCTAAATTTTGACGGGGTATTGTTTTCTGATGACTTGTCTATGGCAGGGGCAAAAGCTGCGGGTGATGTCAGTGCGCGCGTCAAAGCAGCGATCGAAGCTGGCTGCGATATTGCTTTGGTTTGTAATGATCGCGTCGCGGCTCATGAAGCAGCAAAAGCGGCGCAAGAGCTACCCTATCCCAATCAAAAACGTATCAAAACCATGTGTGGACAGATACCCGCTTGGCAAGGCGACCTTGAATCGACTTGTCAGCAGTTTGATTATTGGCAACAAGCAAAAGAGAATATCTCACAGACGTTTTTTCCTACTCAATCAGACTCTAAGGCATCCACTAATCTTGAGCTAAAAGACCCAACCAGTTACATCTAATAGGTAGCAATCAAGTTAATTTGATATGACAAGCTAGACACAATAAAAACCGCACCTTGATTAAGATGCGGTTTTTCTGATTTATAGTTTAATTCAATGTATCTTAACGCTTCGCTTAATTGGTTGCGGCTGGATCCAATGCCGTACCACGGCTAGCATCATCAGCATCTGGCATTAAATCATCGTTGTCGCTGTCTAATGGATTTAGGTCTGGATCAAGCGCATTACTATTAATCGCTAAGCCATCATTGGCCATAGTCGTTTCGTCATAGACCACAAACTCGATACGGCGGTTAAGGAAACGACCTTGGTCTGTCGTATTGTCCGCTATAGGATCGGTCTCACCCATACCTTTGGTCATAAGCTTACTCGGATCAACACCTTGCGCGACCAAATATGCCTTCATAGCCTGCGCACGCTCTTCTGATAGCTTTAGATTATAAGCAGCATCCGCTGTTTTGTCAGTATGACCGATAATCATCAGTGTCATATTGGGCACTTGCTCCATTAGCTTCACAGCGCGATCTAATAGCGCTTTATTGGCGTCAGGAATCACCGCTTTATCTACTTCAAAATTGACCACTTGTAGACTTAAGGCGCGAGCGACATCACGAGGATCGGGGTTTTGACCCAAGTTATCCATTGCCGCCTCAGACGCTGTTAAGCTATCAGCAATCTGAGTTTGCTCATTAAGGGGACCTTCAGCAATAACTGTCATCGCTGGCGCAGCAGCTTGTAAATCAGATACCAATTTGGTTAAAGCGGCAGTATCAGCAGCATTGACCGTAATCGTATCGCCTTTGACCAACATACTGGCATTTGGGACATTTTTAAAAATAGGTAAAATAGTGGCAAGCTGCGCAGTCGCTGGCATATCTATTGAGAAATTATCATCGACATCTGCACGGCAATTATTGGCGGCATCACCAAACACGCCAGTCAGCGCAGTCATGACATTGCTCTGTAGTGTGTCATTACCCACATCCATACGGCATGCATATAGCTCACTATTTTCACCAGTAGCAATACGCAAGGATGCTGGTGTAATATCACCTGCAACTGCCTGCCCATCACTATCCGCGGCTTGTTGCTCTGTCACAACAGGCTTGCCGACCGGCTCAGGCTTATCTTGACAGCCTCTTAATAGCGCCCAAGCTAAAGCCCCTAAAATAATCAATCCAATAATAGGTAACAGCGCCTTCATAAAGCTGCCATCTTTTTCTGCTTCGCGCTGTAGCGGCGCGGTGCTCACAGTATCTGATATATGCGTACCAGTAGAAACAGGAGCAGCAGCAATCACGCCAACAGGCAATACAGCCGTTGCCCATACGGGAATATGACGCTGATAACTGTCAATATTTTCGTTTAAAAATTGCGGTACTGGAGTCGTGCCTGCCAAACTTTTGATTTCATGATAAGCAAGCGGTGCTGCCATGGCTATTAAGCCACGAGCAGCCGTAACATCGACGTTATGCTTACCAGCAAGCTCGCGAGCGATTTGATCGCGATGTGCGTCTTCTGTCCATACACGATCATAAAAACCTTGATCATCACGAGCAATCGTTTCATTGGCAAAACGGTCATGGGTCTGATTGTCTGCTAGACGCGCCGCAAAAATAGCATAAAACTGTTCAAGTAAATTTTTCTTGGCGGGATTGTGATCGTCTCCAAGTACCGCTGGACTGACTGTCCGTGTCAAATGATTAATAATATCCATAGCATCCTTCCTCGATTCATCATTATTTTATGTGACTTGTTTTATATCGTTTACGCGCTCAAAAAAAAGCGCGTTATGTCAGTGCTAATCTATAACAGTAGTAATCTAAAATTTAATCGTCTGAAATAACACCTAGCCACGCTATAAAGTGGGCAATGACCAGAGTCAGCTTTCGTTATTATAAAAGTATTAAGAAGGCGTTCACAATCAACGCGCTGTTGTGCAAATGCTACAATAAGTAATATTTCAGTTGTTACTCGTAACTATGATGCCTATAAAGTGAAAATTGCGAATCTATATTCAGCTCAACGTTAAATTTCACTATTAAAACAGGGCCAATCAAATATTACCTAAAAAACTGCTTATTAGTGGAAACAAAAAAGTGCCTTATAAAATATAAGACACTTTTTAACGTTTTATAGTCTTTAAAAATGTTAGTGACTTATCTTCTGACTTGAGCAGGTTCAACCACAATGACATTGTTTGCCATGTCGTCAACTTCAGATAAAGAGATAGAGCCATTTGAACCTGAAGGCGCGCTATTAAAATTATTAGTATTATTATTTCTGATAGGTGCTGGCATCACACTATCGTTGGTCTCATCGTCTGGTGCTTGATATTCCACATTATTAGAGCTGTTGTTAGCATTGTTATTGACAGGCGCATTCTCAAATTGATTATTAAAATTATTGGTCGCCATACCTTGTTGCTCCACGATACCATTATTCATATCATTAGGGTTGCTAGGTAATGGTAGTGGTGCAGTACTCTCAATCATCATCGATGGTAGCAATGTACGCATATCTGTCATTAAGCGCTGTAGCTGCATAGCATCTGGCGCCTCTACCGTGATGCGATCATTCTGTAATTGTAAGCGCGCAAACGGCGCTGCTCTCAATAATGTCAGCACATTAGGTAATACCTCTATTGGCATATTGGCAACGCTGCTGGCAACGCCTTCTTTGACAGTTAACTGACACATCCCTGCCTGCTCACCAAAGCTAGTATTGAGCGCCTGTTGTAATAGGCTTTGTAGCGCGACATCGCCCACTGACCCACTACAAGTATAAAGACTGCCATTGTTATCCACCCCAACTATGAGCTCAATTGGCGTTACCACTTGTACGGGCGGTTCAATCACAGGCGGTACGACAACTGGCATTGTAACCGCAGCCTCTACTGGCGGCGTGTCATTTGGCTTGATTAATAATGCCCACACAAGTCCAATAGCGGTCACTGCCCCTAGTAATACAAATGTCCATAGCAACATGTCATTACGTTGATTACGGGTACGTGTTTTTTCTCGGCGTAGGCTACTATTTTCTGCCAAATGATGCTCTGCTGGACTGACATGAATCGAATCAGTGCTGAGACGCTCATCTAAAGTTGGTATCGGCGATTCTGCTGTGAAACTCGGTGAAGCGATAATATCGACAGCGGCGGGCTTGTAGTTATTTAAAGCAACAGCTGGTATCACAGTCCCTGCCAATACTCTCTGGCTCTGAAACAGCTCATCATCAGTATGCTGCGGCGCGCCAATGATAGGTGCGGACCATATCGGCAAATAAGGGCGCAATGAGGCTTGCTCACCTTGCAAAAAGGCTGGCAAAAATTGTCCATTTGCCAGTATTTTTAACTCTTGATAGGCCAGTGGCGCGGCATTCATCAGCAGCTGCATCGTCGTAAACTCGTCAATATGATGGGTCGATGCCAGCTCTTG
The DNA here is from genome assembly GCF_904846555.1 of Psychrobacter sp. DD43. Taxonomy (NCBI): domain Bacteria; kingdom Pseudomonadati; phylum Pseudomonadota; class Gammaproteobacteria; order Moraxellales; family Moraxellaceae; genus Psychrobacter; species Psychrobacter sp. DD43. The sequence goes on along the minus strand of NZ_CAJHBE010000002.1, from coordinate 12,210 downwards.
AATCATCAACCGACGTAAGCTTGCGGTTTGCCAAAGTTGCTCAAATAACGGCGGTTGTGCGACATTCTCATTGATAACGGTGGCATCAATACGCAATAACTGTGAGTAGATATGTGGCAATGCCAAACGCGATGCCAAAATCGCATAAAATTGTTCCAATAAGCTGACATGGGAGACGCTACCATTGTTACCCAATATAGCTGGGGTCACCGTTTGCTCTAGTTGATCGATGATACTCATAAGTTACTGCCTCTGTCAGCGTTAATGTTACATATATAGTCGATATATTTTGATTGGTCATAGCATCAGTCGTTACTGTCAGTATACGAAGCATTACTCACTGTCACTCGTACGATGTTATATTATTCAATATAAACAAGCATTAAAGCACAATTTTGTCCCATATTGGTTTTTGCATGATAATCGCTGCTACTATTATTAAGATGAATACGTAACTGTTTATTATTCATATTTGGATGACAATAACCAACACAACCTATGTTATAAGTATTGCCTTACTTATCACTGCTATCTATCAGACCCAACCTAAGGACTATCCTTTGTTTAACCAGACGACGCTTATCATTATTATTACGGTTATTGTCAGTCTATTGGCGTGGCAAAACAAAGCAGTGTTTAATCGACTGATTTTTTATCCCCCAGCAGTGAACAATGGTCAATGGGATCGCTTTGTGACTCATGGATTTATCCATGCTGATAGCATGCACTTGCTCTTTAATATGTTCACTTTATACTTTTTTGGTCGTGCCATTGAAGGCTTATACCAGAAGTTTTTGTTCGGTTATGGCTTTCTGCTTTTCTATGTACTGGCTATTATTGTTGCGATGATTCCAAGTTATATTAAGCATAAGCAAAGTGCCAGCTATTTAAGCCTTGGCGCATCAGGCGGTGTCTCTGCTGTATTGTTTGCGTTTATATTGCTTGCTCCTTGGGAAAAAATCTATCTGTTTGCGATCATCCCTATTCCCGCTATCTTATTTGCAGTAGCCTACGTCGCTTACAGTATCTATTCTGATAAACGCGGCGGCTCAAACATCAATCATATGGCCCATATGTGGGGTGGCGCATTTGGGGTGATAGCCACCATCATTTTAGAGCCAAAAGTACTACCACATTTTCTAAATGCGCTGTTGTCACCTGGGTTTTGAAAAAATTGACTGAAAATAGCAGTAACGAATCAAGTAAACGCGGATAACAGTGGCTATTATTTTCATAAAACCGCTTTTTACGCCCTTTTATATTTAAGATTTGAAAATTTATTATGATTATAGATGTTATCGGCGATATTCACGGCTATGCAGACAAACTGGTTGGATTGTTACAGCAATTGGGTTATGTCCATAATGGTCAGTACTTTGTGCCGCCTTCTGGTCATCGTGCGCTATTTATTGGGGATTTGATTGATCGCGGCTCACAGCAGGTAGCGACATTAGAAATCGTTTTTGCTATGCTCGATGCCGATGTCGCTGATGCGGTGATGGGCAATCATGAATATAATGCTCTCGCCTTTGCCACCCTCGATCCTGATGATACTAGTCAATATCTGCGCTCACATAATGAGATACATACCCGCCAGCATGAGGCTTTTTTGGCAGAAGTACCCTGTGGTTCAGAGACACATGAATATTGGCTACGACGCCTATATGAGATTCCTTTGTGGCTTGAAACCGACTATGCCTGCTTTGTACATGCTTGTTGGGATGTCGACAGCATGGCGATATTGCAGCCGTTATTGACAGAGAGTAATTGCCTGACAGTCTATGGGCTGATCTCGACCTCTAGAGAAGATACTGTAGAATTTGATGCGTTAGAGCGCGTATTAAAAGGCGTTGAAACGCCGCTGCCTAAAGGCTTAGTGATGGTCGATAAAGAAGGCACCAAGCGCACGCGCGTACGAGTACGCTGGTGGCTTGATCAATTAAATACACGCAGTCTGCATGAAGTAGCGCGCGCACCTTTATCGGCATTGGCACAAATTCCTAAAGATGTATTGGCTGAAAATATTGACTTCACTCTGAAAACCCACAAACCTGTATTTGTCGGACATTACTGGCTAACGGGCGAGCCTGAGCCGCTCAGTCCACAAGTGGTCTGTACCGATTATTCGGCAGCCATCGATAGCGGTTATCTGACCTGTTATCAGCTCGATAGTGAGCAGCCTTTACCGTTAAAGACCAGTCGTTTTATACAATATCATCATGACTAAGAGGCTCGCATACTTGGCTATCTTTGAGATGTATGATGTTTTATATGCGTGATTTGGCATTAAAGCGCAAACTTGGCTTTACGAATACAGCAAAATTTTTGTATGATGGTCTTTTTGAGGATATCAAAGCATGAGCATCATCTCAGCGACGGTTAACGCTACTGATCAGAACGCACCTATCACCTCCCCTGTTGGTCAACCTAAAGTTGGCATTATCATGGGTTCGCAGTCTGATTGGGCAACCATGAGCGCAGCAGCACAATTGCTTGCAGACTTTGATATCGCCTTTGAATGTGAAGTGGTTTCAGCACATCGTACGCCTGATAGATTATTCGATTATGCTAAAAGCGCAAAAGGCAACGGCTTGCAAGTGATTATCGCTGGCGCTGGCGGAGCAGCTCATCTGCCCGGTATGTGTGCCAGTCAAACGCCGCTACCTGTCTTTGGTGTCCCTGTAAAATCCTCTATGCTGAGTGGTTGGGACAGCTTACTGTCTATCGTTCAGATGCCCAAAGGCGTGGCAGTTGGCACATTAGCTATTGGCTCAGCAGGTGCTTATAATGCGGCACTGCTTGCGATTCAAGTGTTGGCATTACATGATGAGTCGATTGCAACTAAGCTGGATAATATGCGTCAAGCGCAAACTGACACCATTCTTGCCAGTCCAACGCCCGGTATTATTAATACTTAGTATTTAACTTAAGCGACTGGAAAATAATTATTATATTTATCGTGCATTTTAAATATAAGCGGATTTACTTGATATTTATTTTTAGATAAGTTTTACTAAATATAAGGTGCATACAATGCACCTTTTCCTATTTTAACTCGTTAGACTTTTATACCCATATGCATTTATATTTTCATATATTGAAGCATTTAACCCCTTGTTTATCTGAATCAAAGAGCCTGCCATGACCATAGCGAACGCTTATCCTGTTACTCAAACCATCCGCACCATCGGTATTTTAGGCGGTGGTCAGCTTGGCATGATGCTGGCACAAGCGGCTATGCCATTGGGCTATCACTGTGTGTTTTTGGAAGACAGCGCTGACTGTCCGGCCAGTCTATATGGACGCGTTTTTAGCAGCGAGCAATTAGACGCCTTTATTGAAGCAGCTGACGTCTTCACTTTGGAGTTTGAAAATACCCCAACTGCTACCGTTCAGCAACTAGCAAATCTATCAAAATCTGGCAGCAAACAAGGCATGTTCCCGCCAACGATTGCCCTAGATATTGCGCAAGATCGCTTAAAAGAAAAGCAGATGTTTAATACGCTTGATATCGCAACGGTACCCTTTGTGTCCGTTAGCTCAGAGGCGGAATTACAGCAAGCTTGTAATGCTCTTGGATTGCCTATTGTCCTAAAAACTAGCCGAGGCGGTTATGATGGCAAAGGTCAGTTTGTGATTAGACAAGACAGCGATATCAAAGCAGCTTGGCAAGAACTAAAGGATGCAGTTACGGGTAAAGGCTCACTGACGCAAACGCCAGCGCCATTGATTGCTGAAGGTTTTATTCACTTTAGTCGTGAGCTTTCTATCATCGCCGCACGAGGTCAAAACGGTCAGGTACGCTGTTATGATTTGGTCGAAAACCATCATCATCAGGGTATCTTGGCCAAGACCCAAGCACCAGCTATTGGTACCAGTCATTTATTCAAACAAGCGACCGATGCTATTACCAACGTCATGAACCATTTGGGCTATGTTGGTGTGATGGCGCTTGAGCTATTTGTGACCAAAGATGCTCGTGGCAATGATACTCTACTTGCCAACGAAATAGCGCCACGCGTGCACAATTCTGGTCATTGGAGTATTGAAGGTGCTGTCACTAGCCAATTTGAGAATCATATTCGTGCCGTAGTCAATCTGCCACTAGGCGATACTGACAACGTCTATCCAGCAATTATGATTAACGTCTTGGGGCAATATCCTGATATCAGTTCAGTGCTCAATATTGATGGCGTGCATTATCACAGCTATCATAAAGCGGAGCGCGATGACCGTAAAATTGCCCATATTACCTTGATGCCAAATGATGTGGCAGACTTAGAGCCTGCATTGGCAAGGCTGGTCGCTGTACTGCCTAATAAAGTCGGTCTTGATAAAAAGGTAACACCCATTAATAATCCGGCAACGGCAGAAGATAGCTTAACGACTGCTAAAGTAAAGGCTGACGCTGAAAATAGAGAAAACTTAGCAAATGATGATAATGAGCAACAAAATTTTGAGTCAACCAACTCTAAAGTAGAGAAGGCTAAGAAATAATGCAGATTTGGGTAGATGCAGATTCAGTGCCTTTGATCGCCAAAGACCTGATTATTAAGACCGCTGAGCGCACACAGACGATGGCAATATTTGTCGCCAATCAGCCAATCAAGCTGCGTAAATCGCCGCTGCTTACGATGACTGTCGTGCCCTCTGGCTTTGATAAAGCCGATGATTATATCGTTGAGCAGATTCAGCCGGGTGATTTGGCAATTACCAGTGACATCCCTTTGGCCAATGATATTTTGGACAAAGGTGGCATGGTACTGACGACACGCGGCGTAATCTATGACAAAAACAATATCAAGCAGAAGCTCAATATGCGTGATTTTATGGACACCATGCGTGGTACTGGCGTGCTTGAGCTGCAAGAAATGAGCGGACAAAAACCTTATGGCGATCGTGATAAAAAAGCCTTTGCTGATGGGCTAAATAAATTGGTACGCTAATCTTTTATAAATAACGTTCTCTCTATTATTTCAAAATCATTATACGCGTTTTGCTTCCTTGCAAACCGTATACACTCTATAACCAAACACTATGCAATCGGCACGCTTCATAACGAAGCGTGCCGATTTTTCTTGTTACGCTATATTCGATGTGTAAAGAAATCCGTTTTTCAAACGACGATAACATGAATAAAAACAGGAATGATTATGAAGATTTTAGTAATTGGCGCAAGTGGTCGAGTGGGTACTGATTTGGTTAAGCAACTATTAGCAGATAACCATCAAGTGATCGGTACCACCCGTCAAGAAGAAAAGTTATTTCAAGATAATAATTATAGCCAATTAGATTTGGATATCACTGCAAACAAGGATGCAATTCAACAGCAAATTGATCAAGATATCGATGCTGTCTATTTCGTCGCCGGTTCTGGTGGTAAAGATGTGTTAGAAGTCGATTTACATGGGGCGGTTAAGACCATGCAAGCCGTACAAGATAAAGGTATCAAACGCTATATTATGCTAAGTACCGTCTTTTCGTTAGACACCAGTAAATGGGACAGTTCAGCTATTGAAAATTTAAAAGAATACTATATCTGCAAGCATTACGCCGATCAGTGGTTAATCCATAATAGCAGTCTGGATTACACCATCGTACAAGCAGGAGCGTTAAAAGAGCGAACTGCCACTGGAAAAATTACCATCAATGATGATAATTCCGGTGAGAACTCAATCGAAGATGTCGCAACTACGCTAGCTGCTGTACTTAATGCAGACAATAGCATTAACACCGTATTTAGTATGCATAATGGTGATACAAACATTGCTGAGGCTATTGCAAAATTATAATGGCGCCCCGTACTAGGGCGTGTCCTCATTTCAAAAATGGTGATAAAAATGAGATAAATTGCAGTCAAACGAGGAAAATAGCGCAGATAATATCGGGATATTAACCAGCTATTTAACGATGTTTGGCAAAATTTAGCCATTTTTAGCCCGTTTAGATATGATCAATTGAATTGAGGACACGCCCTAGTTAGCTCTAAATAAAAGGACAGACAAAAAAGCGAGTAAGTCAAAAGGCTTACTCGCTTTTTTCTAATAGTCTTGTTAAATAAGTGGCGACTATGTTGAATCTATCAAAGAGCGACTAAGCCGAACCACTAGGAAATGAGATAACTTCTTCTAAGCTCGTTGCATCTGTCAACACCATCAGCAGCCTATCTAAACCAACAGCAATCCCGCTACAAGGTATCAAATCATCAGACGCTGCTATTAAGTGCTCATCAATAGGCATTTGTGGCAAGTTATGCCGCGCTCTCAATTGGTTGTCCTGTTCAAACCGCTCTCTTAACGCCTGCCCGTCTGCTAGCTCATCATAAGCGTTGGCAATCTCGATTCCTTTGATATACAGCTCAAAGCGTTTGGCAACTTTATTACCTTCTTTATCAACAGCGGTCTTTGCCAAAGCGGCAGTTGCAGGCGGATATTCAATCACCAACGTCGGCAAATCGTGACCCAAATTTGGCTCAACAGCATGGCTAAACAATAAATCCAGCCAGCTTTGACGACGGTCTTGTTCGCTATCGCAGCTCTCTGCACTATTAAAATCAAATCCTATCAGACCTTTGTCTTCTGCCACGGCTTGTAATGCTGCTAGACTGGCGGTCAGCGGGTGAATACCAACAAAATCCATAAAAGCATCAACGTAGCGATAATGACTCATGATTATCGGATGACCATAGAGCGCTTCCAATAGCTCACCAAGCTCTGCTGCTAGATCATCCAGACTATAATTTGGCTGATACCATTCAAGCATCGTGAATTCAATATTGTGCCGCGCCCCGATCTCATTATCTCGAAAGACTGGACAGATTTGATAAATGGGCACCTGCCAGCTGGCAAGCAAACGCTTCATGGCAAATTCAGGTGACGTATGCAGATAATAAGTATAAGGCTTGTCTTGATACGTGACCTGTGCGGCTACGGATTGCAAAAAGGTATCGGTATTGCCTGCTTGCGATAATAGCGGCGTCTGCACTTCTAATACTTGACGTATGGCAAAAAACTGACGAATGACACTCATTAATTTCGCACGCTGCTGTGCCATTGCAAGGGTCATCGTTGGGGCATAGCTTAGATTAGATAAAGACTGATTATTGGCTTTATTCATGACTGGTTATAGTGCCTCATAAATCATAAAAACAGATAATTAAATAGTCACACTGATTGTTTGTGCTTGCCATTCACGGCGCAGATGGTAATCACGGCGTAATTGATCAAAATCTGAACCTTTAACTTTACCGTTGGTTACTTTATTTCTTAATGCCCCATCGTCTTTTTTAATGTCATAAAACTTTTGCAATCTGTCTGGGTGTTCTTTTAGCTCAAACCATAGATAAGTATTAAGTGGTAGTAACTGATGCATCGATAATACAGGTAGTACTCCCAATTTTTCACACAAGGCATCATAAATAATTTGCGTGCCACGCAGCTTGCCTTCTAAGGTATAACCAGCAATATGTGGAGTGGCAATAGCAAGCTTAGAGAGCAAACTCTCAGAAATCTGCGGCTCATGTTCAAACACATCCAATACCACTTGGCGTTCAGTCGCATTGATATCGGCTTCGAGGGCAGCGGCATCAATCACAGGTCCGCGCGCACTATTAATCAGCATAGTATGCGGCGACATCAGTGTCAAAGTTTCTGCATTAATTAAATGATGCGTTGGATAGTCGCTGACATTATTGCTAATGCTGTTGCTAACTGCATCTTGCACATCCGTATCTTTTTTATCCGTTAAAGGGACATGTAAACTTACTATGTCGCTTTGGCTCAATACCTGCTCAAGACTAGCGTTATTGATATCAGATGTGGCTAATAAAGGGTCATAACCCAATATTTTCCAGCCTAAATCATTGGCATACTGAGCTAGCGTACTACCGATATTACCAAGTCCGATGATACCCAATGTTAATGGCTTCGTGGATTGCTGCCAATACTGTGGGCGTAAAGTTAATATAGCAGTCACTACGTATTGTGCGACTGAATGCTTGCTACAGCCAGCGGCATTGGCGAAGGTAATATTGCGTTCTGCCAAATATTCTTGATCGACATGGTCAGTACCAATGGTCGCAGAACCAACGAATTTGACGCTATTATTATCACTTAATAGTGATTCATTTATTGAAGTGACAGAGCGTATCAACAAAACGTCAGGCTGCACATCTGCCATTAATTGTGCATTGATATCACGACCAGCAACACGTATGACCTGCACCTGTTGCTCAGTATTTTGACCCAGCGCTACAGGATTAAAGAACTCATCAAGGCTTGCGATATTACTATCAGCCACAATAGTGAGATTTTTCATCGTATCTACCTTGTTTTTCATCGTATTCGCTACCGTTTCATTGAATCTGGATAATCTTATATATGACTTTAAGCGCTTTAGATGATTGCTTTACTATAAACGCGCTTATAAAAGTGTCTCTTGGCTCGGCTGATCCACTTTAATCAAACTTTTACCTTGATCCAGCTCTTCTTGTTGGGCAAACAGATCATTTTTATGCTGTGATATCCATTCACGCCATACCGCAAGTCCGATTGCTAGTACCACAGGACCAATAAATAAACCCACAAAACCAAAAGCCGTCAGACCGCCCAACACCCCAATAAAGATAATAATAAAAGGAATTTTGGTCGCACCGCTAATAACAATCGGACGAATAAGGTTATCAACCCAGCTAATCACTAAAATACCCCACAGTGCTAAGCCGATACCTTCAACCGTATGACCTTGGCTCAATAACCAAAGTGAGACACCGCCCCAAACAAATGGCGTACCAAATGGAATGAGAGCAATGATAAACGTTACAATTGTCATTAAAATAGGACTCGGTGCACTGGCAAAATAATAGCCGATACCAGCAAGCAATGCCTGTGCTAATGCTGTCAGACCGATACCGTAAACCACCGCACGCGTGGTAGTACCGACAGAGTCAATATAACCGTCGATACGATTACCGATAATATTACGCAGCGCTTGTCGAATTTGGCGAACCAAACTGGTGCCATCGCGATAAAAGAAGAACAACGTCATAAGCGCCATACCAAGTTTGGCAAGACTGCTGAACACGACGTCAAAGGCAATTTTTCCGTAGTACAGATGCGACTGTACCCAAAGACGAAAAGCCTCTAGCGTCCCTTCAGGGTTTTTATTGATGCGCCAAAGCACATCTTTGACCTGCTGTCCTATTATCGGCAAATCTTTAACAGAATCAGGCACGTCCAGATAACCCACTTTAATACGATAGACCAAATTACTGATCAGGCTTAACGCTTCTTGCTGTAAGATAAAAATACCGGCTACCAAGGGCACGCCTATCATCAAAGTAATACTGACGGTCATAATCGCTGCACTAAAATTTGAGCTAAATCTGACTCTTTGATGAAAAAAGTTATAAATAGGAAAAGTCACATACGCCAAAATCGCTGCCCACAGTGCCGGTACAATAAAAAACTGCACCACTTGAAAACACAGCACAAACAGCACGACCAATAAGGTGATTGCCAGCAAACGCTGAATAATAAATTCTTTTGTCCAGTTTTCAATCATAGCGTGCAAACCAAAGGTGACCAGCAGAAACCTAATACGGTTCTACTATAAAATATATAAATGGGTTGTTTAAATCACAGATTATGTTTGTAATTTTCATCCATTAGCGAAGATTTTGAGCAGTACAGATTTGGATAAAATATCTGCTTTTATAAGGTTAATTAGGCTAACAGCAAAAAACTATTATGCAACAAGATTATCCAAATAAATAACGCTATGTTGTAACCTTTACTTACAACTTTCTTGGGAGCAAATTTGTCAGTGGCTGTATCGTCATTGATGTTGATTGCTAAAACCTATGGAACATAATTATCTTAACAAAAACATCATCAATATGCGCTTTTTAAGCACTTTTATATCTACCATCTAAAGGGCTAAATCACTGGCTGGTTCTATTAGTAACATCAATTGATGTTATACTAAAGGGATTGATTTACGCTTTTAAATGACGCTCTGTTGGTTTGGCTTTATTACTTTCATTGAGGTAAGCCCTTAGCGTCTATAAAACACCTCTCGTCTGTGATCTTACTCTAGATGGTATTTAGCATTATTTTTAGAGAAGTTCTGCATAAATTGAGAGGGCACATTTGCATGACATTCATGCCTATACATGTTTGATGCTCATGATATTGATGCACTATTTAAGCATCTTATTTTGAGTAAATGATTTTAAATACATATTTTGAGTCGTTTTCGGAAACATATTTTCATTTGGTTTTATTTGAAACCAAGAAATATATAACAGATTTAAATAACCTATTGATAGGAACAATAACAATGTCAAAAGACACTGCAAAAGATACCGATACCGATAACCCCAACCTTACCGCTTCCAATAAGGGCAACCAAGCTTCAAAATCGCAAGATAGCGTTACGTTTGCCCTAGCCCAATCCCACTTCTTAGTTGGCGATATCAAAGCCAATGCTGAAAAAATGCGCACCCTAGCACTGCAAGCACGCGAGCAAGGTGCTGATGTCATTATTTTCCCAGAGCTGGCCTTATTGGGCTATCCGCCGCAAGATTTGTTGCTACGTCCTAGTCTTTCAGGACGTATCAAAAGCGCGTTGTCTACCCTAAGCGACATCGATGATATCGTCATGATTGTTGGCTATCCGCATGTTGATCATCATGGCACCTTTAATTCAGCCGCTATCTTGCATAACGGTCATCAAAAAGGCTTTTATCATAAGCAAATTTTGCCAAACTATGGCGTATTTGATGAGCGCCGTTACTTTGATAAAGGACGTAATCAAGTCTTATTTGATTATAAAGGTATCACCATTGGTCTGCTGATCTGTGAAGATTTATGGGAAAAAGGTCCTATTGCCGAGCTCAAAAAGCAAGGCGCTGACCTTATTGTGAGCTTAAACGCTTCACCATTTGAGATCGAAAAACAAGATACTCGCAAAACAATGCTGGCCAAGCGTAGCCGTGAAAACAACTTACCTATCGTTTATCTTAATGCCGTTGGCGGTCAAGATGATTTGGTATTTGACGGTGGCTCTATGGCCATTCAAGCAGACGGCAGCGTCGCACATGAAGCCTCACGCTTTATGAATCAGTTACTACTGGCAAGCTTTGATGTAAAAACAGCAAAATTTGATACACAAGCAAAGGCACCTTTATCATTAAGCCGTGAATCAGAGATGTACCAAGCATTGGTCGTAGGCTTACGCGATTATGTCAATCTTTCAGGGTTTACTGGCATCATCGTTGGTTTATCAGGCGGTATTGATTCAGCATTGACACTATGTATCGCGGTCGACGCACTGGGTGCTGACAAGGTCTATGCAGTCATGATGCCTTACGAATATACCTCGCAAATCAGTTTAGAGGACGCGCAAGCCCAAGCACGCCGTCTCAATGTCTCTTATACCGTTTGTCCTATCTTTGATGCGGTCGAAGGTATCCGTCATACGCTTGCGCCACTATTCAACAAGTCGCCTGCTGATACCACCGAAGAGAACATCCAAGCACGTGCACGCGGTGTGGTACTTATGGCATTGTCTAATAAATTTGGGCATTTGGTCATTACGACTGGTAATAAATCAGAGCTAGCTGTTGGCTATTCGACCTTATATGGCGATATGGCAGGCGGTTTTGACGTTTTAAAAGACGTGTATAAATCACAAGTTTACAAATTGGCCAGCTATCGTAACCGTTTAGAAGATACGCCTGTTATTCCTGAGCGCGTTATTACTCGTCCACCATCTGCTGAGCTACGTCCTGATCAAAAAGACCAAGACAGCTTGCCTGATTATGATGTTTTAGACGGTATCTTAATGTCATATATCGATGAAGATATGGGCTATCAAGATATTATTAATAAAGGCTTTGATGCTGATTTGGTCGCCAAGGTTATCCAAATGGTCGACAATAGTGAATACAAGCGCTCGCAGGCACCAATTGGTACTAAGATTAGCCATAAAGCCTTTGGTCGTGAGCGCCGTTATCCGCTCGTCAATAAATGGTCAATAAAAGGCTAAGCCTTGATACTGAATTCATCAAAAACCTTTTAGAGCCATTTTTTAAAGGCCTGATAAATTTAAGTTTTTATCTAATATAATAAAAGGGGCTGTCCTAGATAAGTAAAATAATCTAGGATAGCCATATGAGAAAGAGTAGATTAGGTTGGTACAAACAAACCA